>JASLXG010000066.1 GCA_030740435.1 Alphaproteobacteria bacterium
GTGCCCGACCGGATATGAGGTGATGCGGCAATGCCGCTCAAAACGTAAACGAGGCCATCCTGTGCGAAGCCTGACGATCACAACCAAACCAAAAGGAGTTCCACCTTGACAACGAGACTCCCATATGAGGGTTGGGGTGGGGGGCTTGGTTTTGGCGTCCCCGCCAAACCTTGCGACCAATCCACTGTGGTCCCCTGTGGGATCGCTGAGAAGCGCGTTCGCCACTGGGCGGACCGGAAGCATGGCTTCCGGTCCGCCTAGCTGCGGCCCCCCCTAAAACGCCTGCTTGCCGGTCTTGGGATCGGGGGCGGAGGCGCGAAAGGCGTCTTCGAGATCGAAGATGGTCAGCACCGGCTCGCCCCAGTCGTAATCGAGATCGACTAGCTGGCCGGGCTGGTCGCAGCTCTCGACCATTTCCAGGGCGTGGACCAGGACCTCTCGTTGCAACTCGACTTCACCGGGCCGCCCGAAGGGGTTGCCCATGGGGTGGTTGATGAAGACCGAGCGCGGCGGCCGCACGTTGGCAGTCAAGTCGCGGCCGGTGGAGACGTTGACGGTGGCGATGCCGCGTTCCTCGACCACCCGGGAGACCAGACCCACGGTCTGGTGGTCAAGGGGTCAGGCCGGCACCATGACGACGACGTCGACCTCGTCGCGCTGGAGTTCATCGGCGAAAGCGGGTGCCGCCACCTCGACGACATGGCCGCGTTTGTAGGTGCGGCCCATGAAGCCGCTCCAGAGCCGTCCGGCTACGCTGCCAATGACGCCATCGCTAGCCAGTTCGCGCAGCCGCTCGAGCGGAAAAATAACATTGATGTCCTTGCGCCCATCACGCGGGTCGTAGTAGGCGTCGTTGATCTGAAAGCCCTCGCCGTCGGTATCCCAGGCGATCTCGTCGAGGCGAAAGTCGTCCTTGGCGATGGGATTGAAGGGCTCGGCGTGGGTATACGAAATGCCGCCGCTGGTCAGCATCGACACCCGGCACTCGGCCAGCGGTTTCGAGAGCCGGCTGAGCGGTGCGTCCTGGTTGACCGTCCAGTCGTAGGCGGGAAAGCCTTTGGACTGGTAGTAGTTGTCGATCAGCGGAACAAAATCGATCGGGTCCATGGCGACACCTCCTTGGCCCATCATAGCACCGGAGAGCCGGCCGCCCAAACCGATTGCCCTCTCTCCGCCAAGCGCCGACAATTGCCGCAATCAGGCCAAAACAGGAGAATCCGCCATGGACTTCCAGGGCTACAAGACGATGCGTTTCGAATACCGGGGCCGTGTGCTGCGCGTCATCCTCGACGGCAACGGGCCCATGAACCCGGTTGACCAGGACCTGCATGACGAACTGGCCCGGGTTTTTGCCGAGGTGGATCGCGACCCCGACAGCGACGTCATCGTGCTGACCTCGGAAAACCGTGCCTTCTGCGCCGGCGGCGACATGGAGTGGTTTCAGGAGATGATCGACCGGCCCGAGGGCTTTCGCGCCATCGCCCACGAGGCCAAGCGCATCGTCTTCGGTCTGTTGGAGATGGAAAAGCCCATCGTCTGCCGCCTCAACGGCGCCGCCGCCGGCCTGGGCGCCACCATCGCGCTCTTGTGCGACATCATCGTGGCCGACGAGAAGGCGCTGATCGGCGATCCCCACGTGCGCATGGGCATCGTCGCCGGCGACGGCGGCGCGGTGATCTGGCCTCAGCTCATCGGCTTCGCCCGGGCCAAGGAATTTCTCATGACCGGCGACATGATCCCGGCCAGCCGGGCCGCCGAGATGGGGCTGGTGAACTACGCCGTGCCGACGGCGGAGCTCGACGCCAAGACCGACGAGATCGTCGACAAGCTGGCCGGCGGGGCGCGCTGGGCCATCCGCTGGACCAAGACGGTAACCAACATCACGCTGCGCGAGATCGCCCACAAGCTGATGGACGCCTCGCTGGCCTACGAGATGATGACCAATCTTACGGCCGACCACCAGGAAGCCGTCAGCGCTTTCAAGGAAAAGCGGCCGCCCAAGTTCAGCGGCGAATAGAGAAGGAGAAGGCAATGTATTTCGCCGATGAGCCCGAACATATTCGGCTCTTGCGCGACAGCATGCGCCGCTTTGCGGAGCGCGAAATGCCGCCCGAGGCCGTGCGGCGCTGGGAGCGCGAGGCCACTTCGCCACCCGAGCTTTTCGCCAAGCTGGCCGAGACCGGCGTCTGCGGCCTCACCGTGCCTGAGGAATTCGGCGGCGCCGGGCGCGACATCGTGGCCGCGGTGGCGGTCATCGACGAGCTCTCGCAGCACGGCACGGCGGCGGCCGGACCCTTCATCCACTGCGCCTTCTACGGCGGCTTGAACATCTCGGAAAACGGCAGCGAGGCGCAGCGCCACGAACTGCTGCCCAAGCTGGCGCGGGGCGAATTGCTGATGGCCTACGGCCTTTCGGAACCGAATGTCGGCGGCGATCTGCCTTCGGTGGAAACTACAGGACGGCGGAGCCGCGACGGCCAAAGCGTGGTCATCAACGGCACCAAGCGCTGGTGCACGGCGGCCCGCATCGCCGATTACATCATCTGCCTGTTGCGCTCCGACGCCGAGGCGCCCCGCTACCGGAACCTCAGCCTGGTGCTGGTGCCGACCGAGGCGCCCGGCATCACCATGAGCGATCTGGAGCACCAGGGACTGCGCTACACCGCCACCTGCGACGTCACCTTCGACGACGTCGAGGTGCCCATCGCCAACGTGCTGGGCGGGCCCGAGGGCTGGAACCGGGGCTGGTCGGTGCTGGCCGGGCCGGCGCTGGACGTGGAAAAGCTGGAGATTACCGCGGTGGCGCTGGGTGTCGCCACGGCAGCCCTCGAAGAGGCCTGGAGCTATGCCCAGGAACGTCGCCAATTCGGCCAGCCCATTTGCGCCCACCAGTCGGTGCGACATGCCCTTGTGGAAGCCCGCACCAAGCTGGCGGCCTCGCGCCACATGCTCTACCACGCCGCCTGGCTGGCCGATCAGGGCCGGCCCTGCAGCGTCGAGACCTCGATGGCCAAGCTCTATGTCGCCGACACCGCGGTCGACATCGTCATCGAATGCCAGCGCGTCATGGGGGCCTATGGTTGCTCGGGCGAGTTCGACATGGAACGGCATCTCCGCGACATCACCCTGATGCCCATCGTCGGCGGCTCCTCGCGCATGCAGAAGAACAACATCGCCAACCGCCTGGGCCTGCCGGGCTAGGGTTTCCGCTTATTGCCGGCTGTCGGACAAGCCCATAATATCGCGGGCCATGAACGAAACGCTCGAACAAGCCATGGCGCGGCTGCGCCGCGAATTCGGCGCCGGCGCCGTCGAGCGTCTGGCCGCGATTCGCCAGAGCCTGAGCCAGCTCGACGATGCCGCCGCCGCTGCCGACGCCCTGGAGACCCTGGAACGCGAAGCCCACAAGCTGCACGGCGGCGGCGCCACCTTCGGCATGCCCCTGGTCAGCCGCCTCGGCGGTTCGCTGGAAGAGCTCGCCGGTCTGGCGCCGGCCGAGCTCGACCGCGGCCGGCTGGCCCGGCTGGTGGCCGCCCTGGGCACCGTCATCGAGGCCGGCGAGGATTTTTCCCCGGCCGACGAGGCGGTCTTGGTGGCCGAGCTTGGCGACGACCTGGTGGCGGAAGAGGATTACTAGAGCGGATAATCTAAAATTTGCCGGTGGCCAGGCCGCGCAGGAAGGCGGCCATCTTGGTGCTGGCATCGCAATACTTCAGCCAGCCGACTTCCGTGACATCCTTGCGCAACGCCGCGCCGGCCGCCCGATAGGCCTTGCTGTGCGCGAAAATGGCGGCCCGGGGTTCGGCCGGGAAGGCGTCGGCCCAGATGCGGAACTCGCGCTTGTCGAGCGCGATGAAGGCGAAGCGGGGCCAAAGATCAACGCTGCCGAGCTTGGTGTCGCTCAGCGTCTTGCGCCCGGAATGGCCGAATTTCCAGTGGAAGTCCTTGAAGGGGATGGTGCAGTTCTTGTCGTGCACGATGTCGATCTCGGCGGCGTAGACCTTGGCCTGGCCGGGATCGGGCCCGCCGCAGCCGGCCAGCGCCAGCAGCGCCAGCAGCGCCGGCAGCACCAGTACGGCCAGCGCCAAGCGCCGGGGCGCGGCGAAGCCCTGCCGCGCAGCGCCGGGCGGGCGGGCAAATAAACGCTCGCTGACGGTTTCCTGGGCCTTCATGGCGATCTCTCCGGTGACGCGGACCGGCGCTATTTTCCGGCCAACGCCGGCGCTTGGCAATCGCCGGCGTTTGCTTCGGTCGTGATGGCCAGTGTATCAACGACAAGTCACCGCGAGTTAGCAGCGTTTGTTGCCAACGTCCCGTGTCCGAGGAGTAAATAATGGCTTTTTTGAAACCCGTTCTGGTGACCGGTGCCGGCGGCTGCATCGGATCATGGGTGCTGGCGCGACTGGTGGCCGACGACGTCGAGGTCGTGGCCTTCGATCTCAGCGACGACAAGCGCCGCCCTGCCCTGGTCATGGACGAGGCGGCGCTGGGCCGCGTGCGCTGGCTGACCGGCGACATCGGCGATGGCGACACCATCGAACGCATCGTGGCCGAAAACGACATCGGCGCCATCATCCATCTGGCGGCCTTGCAGGTGCCGTTCTGCCGCGATGACCCGGCGGCCGGGGCCCGGGCCAACGTGGTGGGCAGCGTCAATATCTTCCAGGCGGCGCGCCAGCACGGCGTGCGCCAGCTTTCCTATGCCTCCTCGGTGGCGGTGCGCGGCATCGGCGACAATCCCTGGCTGGCGACGCTTTACGGCGCCTACAAGAATTGCAACGAGGACTGCGCCGCCGTCTACTGGCAGGACTGGCAGGTGCCCAGCGTCGGCATCCGGCCCGGCACCGTCTACGGCGTGGCCCGCGACCAGGGTATGACCTCGCTGCCCACCGTGGCCATGCTGCACGCCGTCGCCGGCCGGCCCTACACCGTGCCCTTCACCGGCTCGGTGGCCTATGTCTACGCCGCCGAGGCGGCCGACGCCTTCATCCAGGCGGCGTTGGCCTCGCGCGACGGCGCCGCGGTCTTCGACCTCAACGGCGTCGGTGCCACGGTCGACGAGGCGCTGGATATCGTGCGCCGGCTGGTGCCCGGGGCCGAGGTCGATAGCGAGGGCGAGGCGCTGCCCTTCCCGGCCGATCTCTCGGACGAGCCCTTGCGCGAATACGTCGCCGGCTACGACGTCTACTCGCTCGAACAGGGCATCGAGGAAACCGTTGGGCGATTCGGCGATCTGCTGGAGCGCGGGCTGGTATCGCTCGACTGAGCTTCGCAGCACGCCCTATTCGCGCACCATCGTGCGTGACTGCAGCACGCTCCAGATGAAGCCGAAGCCGACGCTCATGGTCGTCTTGTCGCGAAACAGAGGACTTTTTTCGTTGGCGGAGCCCTGATGGAAGTCGGCGCCCAGGCCGGCAAACAGGCGCCAGCGCCGGTTCAGCGGCTTGAACATCACCAGCTGCAGCTTGGAGCCCATATAGCCGCTTTCGGCCTGGTAGGCGGCGCGGCTGGCTGTGGCATAGCGGGCGGGCACGGCGTAGAAATATTCGGCCAGCTTTTCCGTGCCGTAGCTGGCGCTCAGCGAAAGTTTGACCTCGGCGAAATCGAGAAAACGCTCGTGCTGATAGGCCAGCTCCGGCGCGAACACGGCACCCTGGCTGTCGAGGCCGGAAAAATCGGTCGAGAAGACGGCGCGCAGAGGAAATTCCAACTCGACCTTGGCGTCGCGGGCGGCTTTGGCCAGGGTGATCTGCAGCCTGGGCCCGACCTCGCCCAACCAATCCAGGTCGGGCATGCCGCGGCGCGCCGTGTTGTCTTCCGAATCAGCGGGAAACGAGCCCTTCAGGCTGACGTCAAGCTCGACCCGGTCGCTCTTGAAAAAGCGTCCGCGCAGCAAGCCCTTCTTGTCCGAGCGCAGGAATTTGCCGCGGTAGGCGAAATAGGGCAGCGCCAACCACTGGAAATGATTCTGCGCCGCCGCCGGATAGTCGGGCAAGAGGCCACCGCCGGCCATCAGGCCCAACTCCCACAACGGTTTTTCGCCGCCCTCGGCGGCCGCCGGCGCGACCGGCAACGCCAGCAACGCCAGCACCAGCAGCGCCACCAGGAGGCGGGGCGGACCCATCGAAGGAGAGCTCATACCGGGGACTCGCTTGGACTCAAATGTGGCGGACATCTTGGCGGCGGCGCTACGGGGCGACAGTCTCGGCATCCCGGTCAGGGCCGTCAATAGTTCTGGAAAAACCCCACCGGGTCCCGTGAGGGCCCCAAACCGGACTTGCCAATGGCCGAAAAATCGCCCAAAGTCAACGACTTGTGGGAGTTCTTTTGAATTTTTCTGGAAGTAACGGCGTGGAGCACGTGATGGCCAAGCCAAGCCTGGATCAGAAATCCCAACGCATCGACAAGGTGGTCGTGCACATGAAGGAGCGCCTGAGCGGCGACGAAGCCGGTCCGCTCGAGCGTTTCATCCGGCTCTATTACGGGCGCGTAACGGCCGAGAACGTGGCCGAGGCCTCGCTGGAAAACCTCTATGGCGCGGCGCTGAGTCTGTGGAAATTCTGCGAAACCAGGTCCCCGGGTCAGGCCAAGATCCGGGCCTTCAACCCGCGCCTTGGGGAGCAGGGCTGGACCTGCGACCACACCGTCGTCGAAGTGGTCAGCGGCGACATGCCTTTCATCGTCGATTCGCTCTCCTCCTGCCTCAACCGCCGCGGCCACAAGGTCTTCCTCAACGTGCACCCGGTGGCCCGATTGCGCCGCACCGCCAAGGGCCGGCTGAAAGAGCTGTTGGCGCCCACCTCCCGGGCCAAGGGCGGCAGCAACGAATCGCTGATACACATCGAAATCGATACCCAGACCACGGCCAAGGTCCTGCGGGGCATCGAACAGGCCCTGCAAGACGTGCTGGCCGACGTACGCGCCGCCGTCGAGGACTGGCCCGCCATGCTGGCCAAACTGGACGGCACTATCAAGGAGATCAAAAAGAACCCGCCGCCGCTGGACAAGGACGAAGTGTCGGAGAGCCTGGCGCTGCTGCAATGGCTGGCCGACGACCATTTCACCCTGCTCGGTTTCCGCCAATACGAGCACAAGGGCAGCCGAGGCAAGGCCGTCCACCGGGCTATCGAGGGCTCGGGCCTGGGCATCCTGCGCAACCCCTACACCCACGTGCTGGCCGGCGCCAAGGGACTGGGCGAGATATCGGCCGAGGTGCGCCACTTCCTCGATCTGCCGCAGCTCATGATGGTCATCAAGGCCAACGTGCGCTCGACCGTGCACCGGCCGGTCCACATGGACTACATCGGCGTCAAACGCCTCGACAAAAAGGGCCGTCTGATCGGCGAATTGCGTTTCGTCGGCCTCTTCACCTCGGCCGCCTACAACCAAAGCCCGCTGTCGATCCCGCTGCTCAGGCGCAAGATCAAGCGCGCCGTACAGCTTGCCGGCATGCAGAGCGGCGGCCACGACGGCAAGGCCCTGATCAACGTGCTCGAGACCTTTCCCCGCGACGAGCTGTTTCAGGTCGACGAAGATTATCTGGCCGAGACGGCCCAGGGCATCGTCGAGCTGCAGGACCGGCCCCGCATTCGCTGCTTCTACCGCCTCGACCCCTATGGCCGCTTCGCTTCGTGCCTGATCTTCGTCCCGCGCGAGCTGCACAGCACGGAACTGCGCACGCGCTTCGGCGAGGCCCTGGCCACGGCCTTTGCCGGCGAGGTTTCGACTTTCTATACCCACATCGTCGATTCGCCGCTGGCGCGCCTGCACTTCATCATCCGCACCCGGCCCACGCGGCGGCGCCAACCCGATCGCCACGACCTCGAACGCGCCCTGGTCAAGGCGGCGCGCAGCTGGGACGACGATCTCGAGGTGGAAATCCTCGAACGCTGGGGCGAAGAGCACGGCAATCGCCTGGCGCGGCGCTATGGGCGCGCTTTCCCGGCCGGCTACCGCGAGGCCATCAGTGCCCCGGAAGCGGTCTTCGACATCGAGAAGATGGAGGCGCTGAGCCCGCAGCGCGACATGCAGATCGACATCTACCGGCCGCCGCAGGCAGAGCCCAGCGAGGTGCGTTTCAAGATCTTCCACCTGGCCCAGCCGTTACCGTTGTCGGACTGCATGCCGATACTCGAACACATGGGCTTCCGGGTCATGGAGGAACGTCCCTATTGCATCCGCGCCGCCGGCCGCAAGGCGGTTTGGCAGCACGACTTCGGGCTCTTGATCCGGGGTGGGCACGATTTTGACCTCGATGCCACCAAGGAGAACTTCCAGGAGGCCTTCATCAGGATCTGGAGCGGCGAGGTCGAGGACGACGGCTTCAACCGCCTGATCGTACTGGCCGGCTTGGACTGGCGCGAGATCGTCGTGCTGCGCGCCTATTGCAAGTATCTGCGCCAGGCCGCCGTCGCCTTCAGCCAGGCCTACATGGAGGACACCCTGGCCGCCAACCCGGGTATCGCGCTGCTGCTGATCAAGCTCTTCCGCCAGCGCTTCGACCCCCAGCTCTCGGACGAACGCGACGGCCGCTGCGCCGCCCTGGTGGCAAAGATCCAGGCGGCCCTCGACGAGGTCGCCAATCTCGACGAGGATCGCATCCTCAGGCGCTTCCTCAATCTGGTGCGCTCGACGTTGCGCACCAACTTTTTCCAGCTCGCCGAGGACGGCGGCGCCAAGCCTTATCTCGCCTTCAAGCTCGATAGCCAGCGCCTGGCCGAATTGCCCCTGCCCCGGCCGCTGGTCGAGACCTGGGTCTACGCGCCGCGTGCCGAGGCCATCCACCTGCGCGGCGGCAAGGTGGCGCGCGGTGGTATCCGTTGGTCCGACCGGCGCGAGGATTTCCGCACCGAAGTGCTGGGCCTGATGAAAGCGCAGATGGTCAAGAACGCCGTCATCGTGCCGGTCGGCGCCAAGGGCGGTTTCGTCACCAAACGGCTGCCCAGCGAGGGTGGCCGCGAAGCCATCCAGGCCGAGGTCATAGCCTGCTACAAGACCCTGATGTTCGGACTTTTGGATCTGGCCGACAATCTGGCCGGCGGCGCCGTGGTGCCGCCCCGCGACGTGGTGCGCTACGACGACGACGATCCCTATCTGGTGGTCGCCGCCGACAAGGGTACGGCGACCTTTTCCGATATCGCCAACGGTGTCGCCATCGATTACGGCTTCTGGCTTGGCGATGCTTTTGCCTCGGGCGGCTCGGCCGGCTACGACCACAAGGGTATGGGCATCACCGCCCGCGGCGCCTGGGAATCGGTCAAGCGCCATTTCCGCGAAATGGGTATCGACTGCCAGAGCCAGGACTTCACGACGGTCGGCGTCGGCGACATGTCGGGCGACGTCTTCGGCAACGGCATGCTGTTGTCGAAGCACATCCGCTTGGTCGGCGCCTTCAACCATCTGCACATCTTCGTCGACCCCAAGCCCAATGCGGGCAAGAGTTTCACCGAGCGCCAGCGCCTCTTCGCGCTGCCGCGTTCGGGTTGGAACGACTACGACAAGAAGCTCATCTCCAGGGGCGGCGGCATCTTCGAGCGCAGCGCCAAATCGGTCAAGCTGACGCCCGAGATCAAGGCGCTGGTCAAAAGCGACGCCGACGACGTCACGCCCAACGAGCTGATCCGGCTGCTGCTCACGGCGCCGGTCGATCTTTTGTGGAGCGCCGGCATCGGCACCTACGTCAAGGCTTCCAACGAGCGCCATGCCGACACCGGCGACCGGGGCAACGATGCCGTGCGCGTCGACGCCGCCGAGCTCAGCTGCCGCGTCGTCGGCGAGGGCGGCAACCTGGGCCTGACCCAGCACGCCCGCATCGAATTCGCGCGTGGGGGCGGACGCGTCAACTCGGACGCCATCGACAATTCGGGCGGCGTCGATTGTTCCGACCACGAGGTCAACATCAAGGTGCTGGTCGATGCCGTGGTGGCCGACGGCGGGATGGCTGCGAAGCAGCGCAACCGGCTGCTCGCCGACATGACCGACGAGGTTGGTGAACTGGTGCTCAAGGGCAACTACCTGCAGACCCAGGCGATCTCGGGCATGGCCGCCGTGGGCAGCAATGCTCTCGATTCCCAGGTCCGCTTCATGCGCGGCCTGGAGCGCGCCGGCCGGCTCGACCGGGAGCTCGAATTCCTGCCCGACGAGGAAACCATAGACGCCCTGACCCAGGCCGGTGAGAGCCTCACCCGACCCGAACTTTCGGTGCTGCTGTCTTATTGCAAGATGACGCTCTACGAAGACATCCTCGGCTCCGAGCTGTGCGACGACGAATACCTGGTGAGCGATCTCGAGCGCTACTTCCCGGCCACCCTGCGGGGCCGTCTGGCCGGCGCCATCCCCAGCCACAGCCTGCGCCGCGAGATCATCGCCACCCTGGTGGCCAACAGCCTGGTCAACCGGACCGGCGCCACCCTGGTGGCCGATCTCGGCGAGGACACCGGTCTGGGCCCGGCCGACATCGCCCGGGCCTTTGTGGTGGCCCGCGATGCCTTCAACTTTCGCGAGCTGTGGGCGGCCATCGAGGGCCTCGACAATCAGGTGCCGGCCGAGGTGCAAATGGGCATGATCCTGGCCGTCAGCGATCTGATGGGCCAGGCCACCCAGTGGTTCCTGCAGCAGTTGCCGCAGCCCATCGAGATCGCCGCCACGGTGGCGGCCTATGAGCCCGGCATCGCCGCCTTCGCCGGTGACGTTGGCGCCATGCTGGCCGGCCTCGAGTCCCGCACCATGCGCGACAAGACCAAGGCGCTGACGCGCCGCGGCGTGCCCCGCGATATAGCCCTGCGGGTGGCGGCGCTCGACGGCATGCGCTCGGCCTGCCACGTCGTGTATGCGGCGCTGGCCAGCAAGCGGCCGGTGGACGAGGTCGGCCGCATCTATTTCTCGGTCGGTGCCGAACTCGGGCTCGACTGGCTGCGCTCGGCGGCCGAGGGCGTGGCGCCCGACGGCCATTGGGACCGCCTGGCCGTCGGCGCCATCGTCGACGACCTCTACGCCCAGCAACGCGCGCTGGCCACGCGCGTCATCCGGGACAGCAACGGCAAGCGCGACAAAGCCGCCGTCAAGTCCTGGGTCCTGGCCAACCAGACGGCGGTGGATCGCTCGGCCAGCCTGATCGAGGAATTCCGTTCCTCAGGCAGCATCGACATCGCCCGCCTGGCCCTGGCCAACCGCCAGGTGCGGAGTATGCTGACGACTTGATACCGGGGAGGCGTCCATGGCCCAAGCGAATGACGGCGAAACCGCCCCCACACCGACCCGCGGCTTGGTCGCCTGGGCGGGCTACGACTGGGCCAATTCGCCCTTCACGACGCTGATCATCACCTTCGTCTTCTCGGCCTACTTCTCCAAGGGCATTGTCGGCGACGAGGTGCGGGGGGCCGAGTTGTGGGGCTATACCGCCAGCATCGCCGGCCTGGTCATCGCGCTGGGCAGCCCGGTGCTGGGCGCCATCGCCGATGCCGGGGGCCCGCGCAAGCCTTGGCTGGCGGTCTTCACCGCCATTTGCATCGTCGCCTCGGGGCTTTTGTGGTACGCCGGACCGGCGCCGGAATTCATCGCCTGGGCCATGGTCTGGGTCGTCATCGCCACCATCGGCTTCGAATTCGGCATCGTCTTCAACAACGCCATGCTGCCCGATCTGGCGGCGCCTGAACGGCTGGGGCGCTGGTCCGGCTGGGCCTGGGGCCTGGGCTATTTCGGCGGCCTGTCGGCCATGGTGGCGACGCTCTTTCTCTTCGTGCAGGCCGAGACGCCGCTGTTGGATCTGGACAAGGAAAGCGCCGAGCATGTGCGCATCGTCGGGCCCCTGGTGGCGGTTTGGTTCGTCCTTTTCGCCTGGCCGATGTTCGTCTTCACCCCCGATCGCGAGAGCACCGGGCTTGGCCTCGGCGAGAAAGTTTCGCGCGGCCTGGGCAGCCTCTGGGACACCCTCAAGCGGCTCCGCGATCACGGCAACACGGTCAGGTTCCTGATCGCCCGCATGATCTACGCCGACGGCCTGGCCACGGTGTTCGCCTTTGGCGGCATCTACGCCGCCGACACTTTCGGCATGGCCCTGGAACAGGTCATCATTTTCGGCATCGTGCTCAATGTCACGGCCGGCATCGGTGCCTTCGGCTTTGCCTGGCTGGACGATTGGTTCGGCTCCAAGCGCGTCATCTACATCGGGCTCGGCGGCCTGCTGGTCACGGCGTTGGGCGCCGTGGTGGTCGAAGACGTCGCCTGGTTCTGGGTCTGGGGCTCGCTCCTGGGCATCTTCGTCGGCCCCACCCAGGCGGCCAGCCGCTCAATGATGGCCCGCCTGGCACCGGCCGAACTGCGCACCGAGTTCTTCGGCCTCTACGCCCTCACCGGCAAGGCCACGGCCTTCGTCGGCCCGGCCCTGGTGGCCATCGTCATCGCCGCCACGGAAAGTCAGCGCTGGGGTTTGTCGACGGTGCTGGCCTTCTTCGCCATCGGGCTGTTGCTTCTGTTCACGGTCAGAGAGCCCGAGCCTGCTAGGTAATGCCGCAGCGATCCAGCGCCTCGGCCAAGTCGTCGCCGAAGCTCTGGCCCTTGTGGATCACCGGGATCGTCGGCGGCAACTCGCGTAGCGCCGTGTCGCTGTCTTCGAAGCTGGTGAGCAGGGCGAAGGGGATGGCCCGAGTGGCCGGCATGGCGGCCAGGGCGCAGGCCAGGTCGATGCCGCTCAGGCCCTCCATCACGGCCGTGGCGATGATCATGTCGGGGCGTGTGCGCACGATGTGTTCGAAGGCGCCGAAGCACGAGGGCTCGTTGACCACGCGGTAGCCGCAGGCCCTGAGCTCGCGTTCGACGAAGTGGCTGGCCGTGTCCTTGGGCGAGACCAGCATCACCTCGACGTCCGCTTTGCCTACCTCGGCGACGTCGAAGCCGGTCTTGTCGGGCAGCGCCCGCACGATGCCGGCGGTGTTGGGGTCGTCGGGCTGAAAGACGCCGTCGACCACGTCGCGCAGGCGGTCGACGAAGACCTGGGCGTCCTCGATGCTGGGGCCGGCCAGCACCTCGAGCTCGGCCAGGTAGTCTTCCATGCGGTGCGAGATGACGGTGATCAGGGGATAGCCGAAGGTGCCGCCCATGCCCTTGAGGCTATGCACCCGGCGGCGGATCTCCGAGGCCGTGTCGTCGCCGTCTCGGCCGGCCCGCAAGCCGCGCAGCATGGCGTCGATCTCGCTCAGGTGGTCCTCGGCGGTATCGAGGAACTCCTGCCGCAGCTTGACCATCAGGTCGTCGAATTGGTCTTGCGATATTGCCATGTTTCCCTCGCCGTCCACGCGCCCCTCAAGATAGGGCCATAGCACGCTTCGTCCAGGGCGTCAGCGAGCAACTTGCTAGAATTCCCGCGCCGGCGTTTCCTCCCAAGGCATCAGGTGGATGCCGTCGGCCAGTAGCGAGACGGTGATCTCGAGGCCGGGTGCGATGTCCATGCGCCGCGCCACGTGGCTCGAGATGCTGAGGCTGAGCTGCTGGGCCGGGGTGCCGACGTCGATGGTGAGGAGCGTGTTCTCGCCCAGCGCCACGGCTGCGGCCAGGCGGCCGGTGACCGGGTTCTCGGCATCGCCGCGCGAGGGCCGGTCGCGCCGCTGCAGCACGATGCTTTGCGCCGGCACCAGCCACGAGGCCTGCTGCCCGGGTGCGAAAGCGGGATTGTGCTCGGCCTCGAGCTTGATGTCGAGCCAGCGCAGGATGGTGCGGCCACGCCCCGGCTGCTGTTCCAGCACCACGCCCTCGAAGATGTTGCGCCCGCCCACCAGCCGGGCCACCAGGGCGCTCTGGGGCTTGGCCGTGACCTCGAGCGGCGGGCCCTGCTGCAGGGTGCGGCCGTGGTGCAGCACCACCATGCGGTCGGCCAGCGCCGTGGCCTCGTCGAGGTCGTGGGTGACCAGCACGATGGGTACGCTGAGGCTGCGGCGCAAGGCCGCCAGTTGCTGTTGCAGCTTGCGCCGGGTGATCTGGTCGACGGCCGAGAAAGGCTCGTCCAGCAGCAGCGCCCGGGGCTCGCGGGCCAGCGCCCGGGCCAGGGCCACGCGCTGGCGCTGGCCGCCGGAAAGCTGGCGCGGCAAGCGCCGCTCCAGTCCGCCCAGGTTGACCTCGTCCAAGAGCGCCAAGGCTCGGCTCCGGCGCTGGCCACGGGCCAGGTGGCCCAGCGCCGCCGAGACGTTGCCCAACGCCGTCAGGTGAGGAAAGAGGGCATAATCCTGGAAGACGAAGCCGACGCGGCGCAACTGCGGCGATAGATGCATGCCGCCTTCGCTTTCGAACCAGCTTTCGCCCTGGCAGCGCACGTGGCCCCGCGCCGTCCGGTGCAGGCCGGCGATGTGGCGCAGGATGGTCGATTTGCCGCTGCCCGAGGGGCCGACCAGGGCCACCAGTTCGCCCGGCGCGCAGTTGAGTTCGGCCGCCAGCGGGATCGGCCCCGCCTGCTCCAGCGCTACGGCCAGTCCCTGCTCAGGCATGGTGCCGCCTCTGCCGGTTGGCCAGCACATAGACCAGTCCGATGGTGGCAAACGAGATTGCCAGCAGCAGCGCCGACATGGTGCCGGCGAGGCCCTCGTCGAAGGCTTGCACGCGGTCGTAGATGGCGATGGCCACGGTCTTGGTCTGGCCCGGGATCGAGCCGCCCACCATCAGCACCACGCCGAACTCGCCGAGCGTATGGGCGAAAGTGAGCGCCAACGCCGAAACCAGCCCGGGCCAGCCCAGCGGCAGCTCGACCTGCCAGAAGGTGCGCCACTGCGACATGCCGCTGACCCAGGCGGCCTCGCGCACGTCGCCGGGTACGGCCTGGAAGGCCTGCTGGATGGGCTGTACGGCAAAGGGCAGGTTGAAGACGATCGAGGCCAGCAGGAGGCCGTCGAAGCTGAACACCAGGCCGTGGCCGAAGAGCGCCTCGTAGGCTCGGCCCAGCGGCGAATTGCCACCCAGGCTGACCAGCAGGTAGTAGCCCAGCACGGTCGGCGGCAGCACCAGCGGCAGCGCGATCAGGGCCTCGTAGAAGCTCTTGCCGCGCACCCCGCCCCAGGCCAGAACGCGGGCGATCAGAACGGCCAGCGGCAACAACACCAGGCAGGTCCAGAAGGCCAATTCGAGTGAAAGATTGAGGGCGCTCCAGTCCACCGTCAGCCCTCCCTGCCAGGCGCCGCGAAGCCATGGCGTGCCAGCACTTGGCGCGCCGCCGCCCCCTGCAAGTAGTCGTACAGGCGCCCGGCCGCCGGGCCGGCGCCCGGCATCAGCACCATGCGCTGGCGGATCGGCTGGTGCCGTGCCGCCGGGATCAAGGCGAATCGGCCACGCGTCTTGAGCGCCGGCAGCAGCGCCAGCGAATAAGGGATGATGCCGCCATCAGCCGAGCCCGAGGAGGCGAACTGGGCTGCCTGGGCGACGTTCTCGCCGTAGACCAAGGCCGGGCGTAGGCGCTGCCAGAGGCCGGCGTGGCGCAGCACCTGGCGGGCAGCACGGCCGTAGGGCGCGTGTTCGGGATTGGCGATGGCGAAGCGCCGGATGGTGCCGGCGGCCTGAGCCCGGGCCAAGCCGTCGAGGCCGGCCTCGGGCTGCCAGATGGCTGCAAAGGGGGCGAAGAGGCCGATGCGGCCCAGGGCGTAGACCATGCCTTGGTCGCGGCTACGTCCGCGCGCCACCAGGAACGCGACGTAGCCTTCGTCGGCCGAGAGAAAGAGCTCGAAGGGCGCGCCCTGGGCGATCTGGCGGGCCAAGTTGCCGGATGATCCGAAGGTGAAGCGAAAGCGCGAGCCGCCGGCGCCGGCAAAAGCCGCGGCGATTTCGGCCAGCGCGAACTGCACGTTGGCAGCAGCCGCCACCAGCGGCCGTTCCGCCGCCGCCGCAGGTGCAGCGCTGACCAGCAGCGCCAGGTAACAGGAAACCAACCACGGACGGCAGCTTGGCTGACGGAGCGTCATGACCTCGTTCGCATCGCTGGATAAGGACTGTTCGGCCTAATCTTTAGGACTTTTCGCGCCGTCCCGCCAGGGTGCCTCGCCGGCCAGGGCGCTTTCGCCCAGGTCCCAAAAAAGGCCGCTCATGATCTCCAGTCCCTGGCGCAGTAGCGGCTCGAGGACGTGCTCGTCGGGGGCGTGCTGGCTGCAACCGCCGTAGGAGTGCGGCAGCCACAGCGTCGGCATGGCCAGGAGCTCGGCAAAGATGTCGTTGGGCAGGCTGCCGCCGGCATTGGGCGCCACCATGGGCGGGCGGCCAGTGGTCTGGGTCACCGATGCGGCCGCCCAGCGGGCCGCCGGATGGGCGGGATCGAGACGGGTGGCCCGCATGATCGGCATCTCGGTCTGGCGTACCGAAACGGCGGCGAAGCCCTGTTCGTCGAGGTGGCGGCGCAGCGCCGGCACAAAAGTCTCGGGATCGCTGTCGACGGTAAAGCGCATGTGCCCGGTGGCCCGGGCCGTCGGCGGAATGGCGTTGGCCGGCTGGGCCGGGTCGCCGGTCTCGAAGGCCAGGATCTCGAAGGTGTTGAAGGCGATCAGCTTCTCCACCGCGCTGGCATCGGCGTCGGCCCAATCGGCATCGATTTGGGGATCTCCTGGGCTGGTTTCGACGCGGCAGCCAGCCAGCGCGGCGCGCACCGAGGCGGGCAGCGCCGCCGGTTTCAGGGCGGGCACGAGAATTTCGCCCCGCGGCCCCACCACCGAGGCCAGCGCGTGGGCCAACACCACGCCGGCGTTGGCCAAGAGGCCGCCCCAATTGCCCGAATGATGGGCGCCTTGGCGCAGCTTGACCTCGAATTCGATGTTGATGACGCCGCGTGTGCCCAACACGATCATGGCATGATCGCGCACGAAGCGCGGCCCGTCCGAGGCCAGCAGCAGGTCGGCGCTGAGCACCTTGGCCTCGGCCTGGCAGATCTCCCGGAGCCCGGGTGAGCCCACTTCCTCACCGGTCTCGATGAGAATCCGCGAATTGAAGCCGAGCCTGCCCCGGATTTCCAGGACGTTGGCGATGGCGGCCAGATTGATACTGTGCTGCGCCTTGTTGTCGGCGCTGCCGCGGCCGTACCAGCGCTCGCCCTCGCGGCTCAAGGTCCAAGGATCGAGCCCATCGCGCCATTCGCCCTCCATCCCGGGCACGGTATCGCCATGGCCATAGGTCAGCACGGTGGGCAGGGCATCGCCCTCGTGACGTTCGGCGACAAGGAAGGGCACGCCCTCGGTCACGGGGTTCTCGAGACAACGCCAGCGGTAGCCCATGGCCGCGATGGTGGGGCCGATCTCGTCGTTCAGGTATGCCGCCAGGTCGGGCCGGTGCTCGGGCTCGCGGCTCGAGGTGGGGATGGCCACGCGGCGCGCCAGGTCGGCAAAAAAGCCGCCCTCGTCGAAATGGCGCCGGGCCGCGGCCAGGGCGGCGTTGCGTTGGGTGGGTGGGGCGGGGCTCAGTTGGATTTCTGGCGAACCACGAAGCAGCCGTCCTTCATGCCGTCGAAATAGTCGTCCATGGCGGGATGGTAGATGGGCTCGTCGTCGTCCTCCAGCTCGAGGTTCTGTTCCGAGACGTAGGCGATGTAGGGCGACTTGTCGTGGTCCTCGGCGAACAGGTGGTAGAAGGGCTGTTCCTTGCGCGGCCGCATCTCCTCGGGGATGCTCTCGTACCATTCGTCGGAGTTGCTGAACACCGGATCGACGTCGAAGATGACACCGCGAAAGCCGAAGATCCGGTGCCGCACCGGTTGCCCGATGGCGAACTTGGCCCGCGCCCTGATCGAGTTGCTGTGTTCGAGTACTCTCATCATCTCGGGCTGTACCCTGGTGCTGCGGAAAACCATCATAAGGCCGGCAGCCCGGCGCCGCGACCTTTCCTTTGGCTTCCAAGTCCCTCCATAATTGGCTTTTGCTCGGAGGGCAACGACTTAGTGCCGCCGGGGGACGGTGAATATGTCTGCAAATATGCCTAATTGCTCGAAATTCAACTTAAATATTAGCTTTCAAAAGCTCGGGCGAATGGTGGTCGTGCGGCCCGGCTTGACCTCGGCGCGGCTTGTGCGCCGGCCCAGGGCGTGGTGCCAGACCGTGACCTCATAGTTTCCCGGGGGTACTTCGTCGAGGCTGAAGTCGCCGCCGCTGTCGACCTGGGCGTAGTAGGGATTGTTGACCACCAGGACGTGGGCCCGCATGAACTGGTGGGCATCGCACGACACCAGCAGCGCCCCGGCTTCCGGCAAGGCGATGGCCGTGCTGGTGATGTCGCCGCGCTGGGGTTGCGATACGTAAAAGACGGAGTGGCGCAAGTTGTTGCCGAGCGCATAGACATGGATGTTGTGCAGTACCGGATCGGAGTTGATGGCCTCCAGCACGCCGCCGTTGGCCAGCACCGTGATGTTGGGCACGAAGTGGCAGCCGGCCTGATTGATGGTCACCTTGCGGGCCGCGGCGCGGAAGGGTTTGCCGCTCGCGATGCGCTCGATATAGACCACGGCGTCAAGCAGTGCCTCGCCGTTGTTGCGCACGATGGGCACCTGCCGCGTGCCGGTGCCGCAGACGGCGTGATCCTTGGCCACGTAAAGCAATGCGGCCCGGGGACTGGCCGCGCCCAGCAGCACGCGGCCGGTGATGCGGCCGCCCTCGACGACGTTTTCGACCCGGTAAGGTTCAGCCGCCGGGGTCCCGATTTGGGCCCCCGCCAGCAACAGCACGGCCGTCGCGACAACACCACGCAATCCCATCCCTCCGCCTTCTCATCCCGACGCCGCCATCCGGCGCCCGGCCGGCGATCCTAACAGCGCAACAGGTCGCAGAAAAATGCGATATCATCGGCGGCTTTTGACCATCACCGACGAGCCAGCCATGAGAGCTCCGTCCACAGGCGGATGTGCCACGGGCGCCGGTGCCGGGAAGGCGCCGTGAAGTCCCTCCCCAGGCTGCCCTACGCCGGCGCCTTGGGCATCCGCGGGCGTCTGACGCTGTGGTTCGTGTTGGCTGCCCTGGGGGCGGTGGTGATCGGCGGCGCCGTGGTCTACGGCGCCGGCATCGCCTCGATCCAGGGCACCCTGGGCCAGACCTATTGTCAGATCGCCAGCCATGCCGTGGGCGAGTTGGAGAACCGGGCCGCCAACGAGCTGCGCCGGGTGGCCGGCCTGGCCACCGATCAGTTGACCACCGAAGTGGCGCTGGAAAGCAATGCCGTCTACCTCTCGCGCAGTCCCTCCTGGATCCAGCAGCACGTCGCCCGGCTGAATGCCGAATGGCAGCGGAGCGACACCGTCGAGCAGCGCCTGGAGCTGCTCCATCCCCAGCTTTCCTACCGTCTCGGCGTGCTGGCCGGGCTGCGGCCCAAAGTCGTGAGAAGGCTCTCGGTCTACGACCGCAGCGGCGTGCTGGTGGCCACCAGTTTGCCGCCGGCCCGGCGCTCGGCGGCGCCGGCATGGTTCAAGGGGGTAAGCAACGAGCAGAAGCATTTCAGCTATGTCGACTACCTCAAGGTCGACGGTCTGGTGCGCCTGGTGGTGCCGGTCTGGGGCGGCATCGAGGTGGCGGGATATGTCGCCGCCGATCTGACCTTTGTCGCCTGGGCCGGCCAGGCCCGCGACATCCGTTTCGGAGAAACCGGCGAGGCTGTGTTGGTGGACTATGCCGGGGTGCCTCTGGAAGGCCCGGCGCGAGCGGAACTGATCGCCGCCTTGGCCCAGACGCCGCCGGTTTCGGGGGCGGCGGCCGAGGCGGCTGAGGGGGCCGGGAGCGAGCCCTATTGGGTGGCCCTGAAGGAGGCGGCGGGATGGCTGCAATGGCCATTCTGGCAGCGCCTGGCCTGCGTCGCTCCGATCACCTCGGTCAATCTCCTGCGGGCCCGCTTCGAGCTGCCGGAGTGGGCCGTCGTGGTGACCCAGGCACCGGGTGAATCCTACGCCGCGCTGAGCCGTTCGCTGATCTGGTTGGGGGTCGCCGGCATTGCCGGCATGATCGTGCTGGGTCTTGGGGGGGCGCTGTTGGCCCGTCTCATCGCCGCCCCCATCGAGCAACTGCGGGCCCAGGTGCAGCGCTTCGCGGCGGGCGACCGGGCCTGGGCGGAAAGCCCCGACCGAGCCGACGAGATCGGTGATCTGGTGCGCGAGTTCGCCGACATGGCGGGCCGCGTGACGGCCAGCGAAAACGAACTCAGGGCCTATCGCGAAAGCCTCGAGCGCGAGGTCGAGGCCCGCACCCGCGAGATCCGCGACACCCAGGGCCTGGCCGTCATGGGCCGCATGGCCAGCATGATCGCCCATGATCTCCGCAATGCGCTGTCGACCATCAAGATGAACCTGCAGATCCTGGCGCGGCGCCACGCCGAGAGCTTTGATCCCGATCGCGAACACTGCACCATGGGGCTCGACCAGGTAGCCTACATGGACGACATCATGCGCGACATGTTGAGCTTCGCCCGGCCCGAACGGCTGCGCCGCGACTGGTACGACGTGGGCCAGCTGGTCGACGAAGCCCTGGCCGGCGTCTCCCACCTGGCCGAGGCCCGCGGCGTGGCCATCGTGCACCAGGCCGGGCCGGGCCTGCCCAAGGTGAACTGCGACCGGGTCAAGGTGGTCGAGGTGTTGCGCAATCTGATCGAGAACGCGGCCCAGGCGACGCCGCCCGGCGGGCGTATCACGGTGGCCGCAAGGCTATTGGCGGAAAATCCCGAAGCCGAGGTCGAGGTGGTGGTCGACGACACCGGCGAGGGCGTCGCCGAGGCCGTGCGAGAGGAAATCTTCGAGCCCTTTTTTACCACCCGCACCAAGGGCACCGGCCTGGGCCTGGCCATCGTCAAGCGCATCATTGAACAGCATCATGGCGCCATCGATCTGCAAACCCGGCCCGGCCAAGGCACCCGGGTGGCTTTCACCTTGCCCACGACGGCGCTTGAAGGGTAAGTGAAGGCCATGCCCCGGATGCTCATCATCGACGACGAGGTGGCCAGTTGCCGCACTTTGGCGCTGCACTTCCGCGAGCGCGGATTCGACGTCGGCACGGCCCACAGCGCCGAGCAGGGGCTGACTGAGTTGAGCCAGGCCGGGGCCGACGTCGTGGTTTCGGACATCCGCATGCCGGGCCGCGACGGCCTCTCGCTGCTGGCCGAGATCCGGCAGCGCTTCGCCACCACGCCGGTCATCATGATTACCGCCTTCCACGACCTCGATACCACGGTGGCGGCCATGCACGGCGGTGCCGTCGATTACGTCACCAAACCCATCGACCTGGAGGAGCTCGAGGAGGCCATCGACAAGGCGCTCGGCGCCCGGGCCCAGGCCGGCGGCAGTGGTGCCGAAGGCGGCGGCCTGGTTATCGAGAGCGGCGACGTGGCGACCGGGCTGGTGGGTCGCAGCCGGGCCATGCAGGAGGCCTTCAAGTCCATCGGCATGGTCTCGCAGAGCCGCGTCACGGTGCTGCTGCTGGGCGAATCGGGAAGCGGCAAGGAACTGGTGGCGCGGGCCATCCACCGCGCCAGCGCCGAGGCCAATGAGCCCTTCGTCGCAGTCAACTGCGGCGCCCTGGTCGAGACGCTGCTGGAAAGCGAGATGTTCGGCCACCAGCGCGGCGCCTTTACCGGTGCCGTGGCGACGCGCCGGGGCAAGATGGCGCTGGCCGGCGACGGCACGCTGTTTCTCGACGAGGTCGGCGAGCTTTCGCTGCGCATGCAGGGCAAGCTGCTGCGGCTGCTGGAGGCGCGCGAATTTTCGCCCGTGGGCAGCACCAAGACGCTGATCAGCGACGCCCGTTTCATCGCCGCCACCAACGCCGACCTCGAGGCCCGGGTGGCCGACGGCAGTTTCCGCGAGGATCTTTTTTACCGCCTCAACGTCGTCACCGTGGCGCTGCCGGCGCTGCGCCAGCGCCGCCAGGACATTCCGGCCCTGGTCGAGCACCTGCTGCGGCGCATCAATAGCGATATTCACAAGAGCATCCGCCAGATCTCGGCCGAGGCCATGGAGGCCCTGGTGGCGGCACCCTGGCCGGGCAATGTGCGGCAACTGGAGAATGTTCTGACCAAGGCCGTGGTGATGGCCTCGGGCGAGGTGCTGGCGCTGGCCGACCTGCCGGCCGATTTGAATGGCGGCGGCGGCGAGAGCGAAGCTGGGCCGCGGCCGCCGGCTGACGAGCGCAGCCTGCGCGAGGTCGAGCGCCGCCACATCGGACAGGTGCTCGAGGCCACCGGCTGGCACAAGGGCCGGGCCTGCGAGATCCTCGGCATCAGCCGGCCCCGCCTGGATCGGCGCATCAAGGAATACGATCTGCGCCGCTGAGCCGTTTGGCGGCCCCGGAGAGTTGTTCGATTCGTTCCAAGCGCTCCGCCTCGATTGAACGATTCATCGATTCCAACCTGGCCCCGGCTTTCCATTATTGCGCGGCGCCACAAGCAAGGCACTGAAATTAAGGTATATTTCACTAAATCCAGGAAACCCGCAAGATTGGTACGGTTTTTGCGAAAATGCCCTATGCCACAAGGACTAGAGAAGGCCTTCGACATCTCGATCAAGCGGACTTCGGCCCGCCGCCAACGGCGGGCAGGGAGGCGATCGGGTGGCGCGGGGCTTTTTATCTCAAGAGGTACCCAGACATGAGAAATCCATTGCGCACGCCGATCGGCGCCGCCCTGGTTGCGGGATTGGCCCTGGCCGTCCTGGCCGGCGGTGGGTCAGCCGTACGGGCGGCTGATTTCGGTCCCGTCGAAGCCGTCAAGTTCAACGCCAAGAAGGCGGTGTTGGGCAAGCGCCTGTTCTTCGACAAGCGGCTCTCGGGCGATTCTTCGATGTCGTGTTCGACCTGCCACATCCCGGAAAAGGGCTTTTCCGACGGCCTGGCGCTTTCCAAGGCCTATCCCGGTTCCGAGGGCTTTCGCAACACGCCGACGCTGATCAACACGGCCAAGCGGGCAGCCTGGTTCCACGACGGGCGCATCGGCACCAACCTCAACGACGTGACGCGCGAATCGCTGACCGAAGACTACATCATGAACATGGACATGCGCCTGATGCAGGAGCGCATCAAGCAGGATCCGGTCTACGTCAAGATGTTCAAGGAGGCCGGCTTCGGCGAGCCCAGCAACGGCTCGGTGCGCAAAGCCATTCCGGAGTACCTGAAGACCCTGATCTCGCGCAATTCGGCTTTCGACCGCGGCGCGCTGAGCGATGCCGCCAAGAGCGGTTTCGAACTTTTCAAGGGCAAGGCCGGCTGCGCCCGCTGCCACAGCGGCCCGCGCTTCAGCGACGACCAGCCACACAACATCGGCGTGCCCGAGAACCCCGCCATCTGGGGCGATCCCATGCGCCACCACACCTTCGTGGCCTACGCCATCTTCATGGGCGTTGAGAACTACATGAACCTGCGCCGCGACCCGGGCGCCCACGTGCGCCAGCACAAATCGGACGGCTCCGACATCGGCACCTTCATGACGCCGACCTTGCGTGAGCTCAAGCAGACCGCGCCCTACATGCACAACGGCTCGCTGGCGACACTGGACCGTGTGGTCGATTTCTACAACGCCGGTGGCGGCCACGACGCCAACAAGGATGCCGGCCTCAAGCCCCTGGGCCTGAGTGCCGAGGAGCGGCACAACCTGGTGGCCTTCCTCGAGTCACTGTCCGGCGATGCGCTGACCGGCGCCGAGTTCGTCTGGGCGGACAAGATCCCGGCCAACTATCCCGTCATCAAAAACTGGCTCAAGGCCAGGAACTAGGAGCCGAGCGATGAGAGGCAAGACAACGACCACCTTCCTCGCCGCCATCACGGCGACGGCTGCGCTGGCCCTGGCGGGCGCGGCCCAGGCCGATAGCAACCCGCCCCTGGCGGCCCTGGGGCCGCCGCCACCGGCCCCGGCCGACAATCCCTCGACCCCGGCCAAGGTCGAACTGGGCAAGCTGCTGTTCTTCGACACCCGCATGTCGGGCGACGCTTCGGTGGCCTGTTCGACCTGCCACGAGCCGGACCAGGGCTGGGGTTTTTCCGATGACATCTCGCGCGGCTATCCCGGCACCAAGCACTGGCGCAACAGCCAGACGGTGGTGAATTCGGCCTATCTCGGCAAGCTCTTCTGGGTCGGTGCCGCCAAGTCGCTGGAAGCCCAGGCGCCCGGTGCCGCCAAGGGCGCGGTGGCCGGCAACGGCGAAGCTGACATTCTGACGGCGCGCCTGGCTTTCATCCCCGAGTACCGCAAACGCTTCCGCGAGGTCTTCGGTGACGAATGGCCGCTGCTGCGCAATGCCTGGCGTGCCATGGCCGCTTTCGAGCGCACCCTGATCGCCAACCAGACGCCTTTCGACCGCTTCATGCGGGGCGAAAAGGACGCGCTCTCGGAGGAAGCCAAGCGGGGCCTGGCGCTGTTTCAGGGCAAGGCCAATTGCATCGAGTGCCATAACGGCCCGCTGCTCACCGACCAAAAGTACTACAACCTCGGCATCCCGCGCTCGGCGCGCTGGGAGGAGGATGGGCTCTACCAGATCACCTTCCGTTACGAGCAATACGCCAAGGGCGTGACCGAAGAGCTCTATCGTACCATCAAGGACGATGCCGGGCTTTACTATCGCACCAAGCAGCATGCCGATAAGGGCAAGTTCCGCACCGCACCGCTGCGCTATCTGGCCTACACCGCGCCCTACATGCACAACGGCAACTTCTTCGAACTCAGCGAAGTGGTCGAGTTCTACAACGAAGGCGGTGACCAGAACGAGTTCTCGGCCAACAAGACCAAGTTGCTCAAGCCCCTCAACCTCTCGGACGAGGAGCAGGAGGACCTGGTGGCCTTCCTGGATTCCCTGAGCGGCGACGAAATCAAGATCACGTCGCCCAAGCTGCCGCCCTATGCGCCGCTGCCGGCGTCGACGAATTGAGCGGGGATGCAATCATGAAAATCGAAACGCAAACTGTGATTTCCGCCCACCAGGCCCACGACATGGTGGCTTCTGGGGCGGTCCACGAAGGCCACGGCAAGTGCCTGATGAGCCGGCGCCAGTTCCTGCTGACCTCGGGTGCCACCAGCGTCGTGATGGTCAGTGCCGGTCCCGGCCTGGCTGCCGCGCCGGCCGTGGTGTCGGGTTATAAGCGCCAGAAGATCGCCAAGCTGAGCCAGCTCAAGACCGACCAGCCGGTCGATTTCAAATACCCTGACCAGGGAGCCTTCTCGGAATCGATGGTGGTCAAGTTGGGCACGGAAGCCGGCGGCGGCGTCGGTCCGGGCCGCGACGTGGTGGCCTTCAACTATGCCTGCACCCATCAGGGCGGGACTTTGAGCGGCACCTACAAGGGCGACACCAAGTCGCTGGGCGCCTGCCCGCTGCACCTTTCGACCTATGACCTGACGCGCCACGGCATTTTGATCTCGGGCCAGGCCTACCAGAGCCTGCCCCAGGTGCTGCTGGAGTTGAAGGGCGACGATGTTTTTGCCGTGGGCGTCTTCGGGCTGATCTTCGGCCGCTACGACAATCTGTTGGGTTAGGGAGCCAGGAACGATGACAACACCCTATTACATTCCGGAAACCAACGTTCCGCTGCCGCCCAAGGACGCGGACGTCATCACCACCGCCTGCGACTACTGCATCGTGGCCTGCGGCTTCAAGGTCTACCGCTGGCCGGTGGCCGGCAACAACAAGGGTGGCCCCAAGGCCGGCCAGAACGCTTTCGGCGTCGACTTCCCGGTCTCCGCGCTGGGCGAGTGGGTGGCTCCCAACCAGCACAACATCGTGCTGCACAAGAACCAGCCCCACCACATCGTGATCATCCCCGACAAGGCCACCAAGCACGTCAACACGGATGGTGATTCGAGCCTGCGTGGCGGCTGCATCGCGCAAAAGGTCTACAATCCCCAGACGCCGACGCGCGACCGTCTGAAATCACCCTTTATGCGCATCTACGGCATCTTGCAGCCGGTGACCTGGGATTTCGCCCTCGACGTGGCGGCCGAGGTGGGGCGCCATGTCATCGCCAAGCACGGCGACAACGCCTATGGCGTCAAGACGTATTCCTACCAGTACATCGAGAACACCTACGCCATCACCAAGTTCGCGCTCCGCCACATCCGCACGGCCAACTTCACCTTCCATGATACGCCCTCGGACGTGTCGTCGACACCGGGCTTTCGCGACGCCGGCTTCGACAACTTCGGGCCGGCCTACGAAGACTGGATGAACGCCGAAACATTGTTCATGTGCGGCACCGATCCCTACGAGACCAAGACCATCCTCTTCACCCAGTGGATCATGAAGGGCATCCAGAACGGTCAGAAGGCCATCTTCATGCTGCCCCGCCGCACCGCCGGCGTTGCCTATGGCGAGAAGAACGGCGGCCTCTGGCTCGACGTAACCCCGGGCACCGACCTCCTGGTCATCAACGCCATCGCCCGCACCATCGTCGAGAACGGCTGGGAGGATTCGGAGTGGATCAAGAAGTGGGTCAACAACAAATGGGAATCCTCCTCGGGCTTCGGCCAGGGCACGCGCAACACGCCCTGGCAGTGGCGCACCACCTGGGGCAAGTTCCAGACCAAGGGTTTCGCCGACTGGAAGAAGTGGCTCTTGAGCCGCGATGAGTTCAAGGTCGAAAACGCTTCCGCCGTCTCGGGCGTCGCCGCCAAGAAGATCCTGACCGCCGCCGAGTGGCTGGCCAAGCCCAAGAACGGCAAGCGGCCCAAGTCCTCGATCATGATCGAGAAGGGCCTTTACTGGTCCAACAACACCGGCAGCACCGAGGCCATCTCGGCGCTCGGCATTATCGTCGGGGCCGGCGGCCGGCCGGGCCAGGTCATCGGCCGGGCCGGCGGCCATCAGCGTGGCGGCCAGCGTGGCGGCAAATATCCGCGCAACAAGTCGCCCATGAAGGTGCCGGGCCGGCGCCGTCGGGCCCTGGATACCGATACCTGGACCATGGCCGGCCATACACACATGGCCCACGTCATCGGCACCACCTGGATCCAGTCCATGTGCGGCTCGCAGCAACTGGCCAAGCGCTTCCACGAACTGACGCTGGCCAACCCGCATCAGGTGCGTTCCTACGACAAGAGGGACATCATCGAGAGTCTCAAGAAACGGGCCGATTCGGGCGGCATGGTGGTGATCAACCAGGAAATCTATCTGGTCGATCCCATCGGCAACCGTTATGCCGACATCATCTTCCCGGCCGCCACCTGGGGCGAGGACAACTTCATGCGGGCCAACGGCGAACGCCGGCTCAGGCTCTACCAGAAGTTCTACGACGCCCCCGGCGAGGCCAAACCCGACTGGTGGATCATCGCCAACCTGGCCAAGCGCATGGGCTACGACGGCTTCGATTGGAAGAACTCCAACGACGTCGCCGAAGAGGCCTCGCGCTTCTCTCGCGGCAGCCGCAAGGACTTTCACATGGTCAAGGTGGCAGCCAAGCGCGAGGGCAAGACGCTGCACCGGAAGATGGCCGAATTCGGCACCAACGGCATCCAGGGCCCGGTGTTCATGAACGACGACGGCTCGCTGATGGGCTGGAAGCGCTTGCATGACACCACCGCCAAACTGCCCGGTACGGGTCCGGCCGGGGCCAACGTCTTCAACAAGAAGTTGACCCACTTCAACAGCCAGACCGGCAAGTGCAACCTGCAGAAATCGCGCTGGTCGCTGTTTTCCGACTACTGGAACTGGCTGAAGCCCAAGGGCGAGGAAATGTGGTGCACCTCGGGCCGCACCAACGAACGCTGGCAGTCGGGTTTCGACGACCGGCGCCGGCCCTACATCGTGCAGCGCTGGCCCGAGAACTATGTCGAGATGAGCCCCGAGGATGCCAAGGCCCGCGGCATCGAATCGGGAGATATGGTGATGGTCTACTCCGACCGGGTGCCCAGCCTGAAGGAAACCGTGCTCGGTGTCGAAGGCTCGGATTATTCCTTCGCCGGCCAGATGGCCAAGGGCAACGTCGAATTGACCCGGGCGGCGGTGACCGGTGTGGCCATGGTGACGCGCCACATCAAGAAGGGCGTCCTCTATATGGACTTCCTGCACCCGGCCCAGCCGGCCAACGCGCTGGAGGGCCGCATCGTCGATTGGATCAGCGGCAATTATAATTACAAAATGGGCGTCGCCAAGGTGAAGAAGATCGGCGAATCCCCCTACAAGCGTTCCTTCCGCTCGATGTCGTTCGCGCCGCGCGATATCGTGTGAGTCGACTTGCGGGCGGGCTTGGCCGGGATTTTTTCTGGGTCAAGCCCGCCCGATCTTTATGTTCCTTTGGGATTAGAGTGCGATAAGTGATGAACCAGCATGACCCGCTTGCGCTCCAGCACAATGGAACGGCTGACGTCGTGGCCCTGAAGGCCAACGTCGTGGCCGCCCTGGCCGGCCTCCTGGGCCAAGGACCCGACGTGGTGCGCTGCGCCGCCGCCCGGGCCCTGGGGGTAATGGGATCCGAGGCTGCCGTCGAGCCACTGGTGGCGGCCTTGCTGGACGAGGACGAGGACGTGCGCACGGACGCCGCCGGGGCGCTGGCCCGTCTCGGCGCTGCGGCGGCCGACAAGCAGCTTCTGGAAAATTTGCTCGGCGATCCCTGCGCCGACGTCAAGGCGGCCGCCATCCGGGCCCTGGCGGGCTCAAGGAATTCCGACGTCGTGCCTTGGCTGCGCCGCCTGGCGGCTGGCCGTGACGAGGAGATCGCCTGGGACGAAGAGGCCTTTTTCGACCAGGACTGGGACGATTGGGTGGACTTGCAGGTGGCCGCCATCGAGGCCCTGGCCGAAATGGGCGGCACCGAGGCGGTGCCCGATATCGTCGCCGCCCTCGATGACGAATACGCCCAGGACATCACCGAGACCGCCTTCAAGGCCCTGGCGCGCCTGGGCGACGAGGGACTGACTGCGCTCTCGATCTATGCCGAGGGCGGCGACCAGCGCCTGCGCCGGCGCGCCGCGGCGGTCATGGCTACGGCCGGCGGCGAGGTGGCCGAGGCGGCGGTGGAGCGCGCGCTCGGCGATCCCGAGCCGGCCGTGCGCCTGGCCGTGGCCGAGGTGCTGGCCGCCAAGGCGGCCGCCGATCCCCGGCTCGAGGCTTTGCTCGGCGATGCCGATCCCGGGCTGCGCGCCATCGCGGCCGTGCGCTGGGGGGAGCACCACCCGGCCGGCCTGAGGCCGCTTTTCGAGGACCGCTCGGCCGCCGTGCGAACGGCTGCTTTCGCCGCCCTGGCGGCAGCCCCGGCCACTCCCGACGACGAAGGCCTGGCAGATCTCTTGCACCGTAACTTGGCGGCGACGCCGGACCAGGTGCCGGCGGCCGCGGCCCAGGCCCTGGCGGCGCACTTCGGACAGGCGGCGCTCGATGACTTGGCGGCGCTGCTGGCGGACCGGTCCCGTGGACCGGAAGTGCGGCTGGGCGCGTTGCGTGGCCTTGGCCGTCTGGGCCTGGCGGCGGTGCCCGCGCTGAGCGGGCAATTGGCCGATGACGAACGCCAGATCCGCCTCGAAGCCATGACGGCGCTGGCCGGCGTCGCCAAGGCCGAGAGCTGGCCCAACGCCGCCGGCGAGAGCCTGCTGGCGGCCTTGCGCGGCGAGATGGTGGCTGAGCCCGAGCCGGAACCAGAGGCCGAACCCGAGCCGGAACCAGAGCCCGAGCCCGAGCCCGACGAATCAGCCTTCCCGGAATCGACGCTGGCGGCCATCCTGGGCCCCGAATCGCCGCTGCTGGAAGCCCATGGCGAGGTCCGCGGTGGTGCCGAACTGGGTCCCGATGATTTGGAATTCCTCGGCTTGGCCCGCGAGGCCCGGCAGGCCGGCGGCAAGAAGCGGGTGCCGCTGGTGCCCGATGTGGCGACCCACCAGGACGTGCCGCGCTTTGCCGCCAACCTGCTCGGCGATATCGCCCGTGACGAAGTGGCGTTGGCGCTGACGCAAGCTCTGCCGGCCGCCGACCGCGAGTTGCGCATCGAGGCGGCGCGATCGTTGGGCCGCATCGGTGAGGTGCTGGGCGAGCTGCCCGAGGGGGCATTCGAGGCCCTGGCGGCGCTCAGCCAGGATCGTGAGCGCGATCTCAAGCTGGCCGCCGTGCGCAGCCTGGGCCTGGCTCCGCTGGCGCTGGCTGAGCCCTTGCTGCGGGCCGGACTCGAGGACGAGGACGGTTTCGTGCGCCGCGAGGCGGTCTCCGCCCTGGCCCGGCTGGGCCCCGTCGACGGTGCCGTCGACGCCCTTTTGCACGACAACGAGCCCGGCGTGCGCCTGGCCGTGGCGGAGGCGCTTTGCGCCTCGGGCCGCGAGGACGCCCTGGCCCTGCTGATGGATTTCGCCTTTGCCTTCGGCGGCGCCCAGCGCCGCGAGGCCGGGCGGCTGCTGCGCCGCCTCGACGCCCCGGCCGCCAATGCCCGGCTGTTGCAGGTGCTCGAAGACGAAAGCCGCGAGCCGGTCTGGCAGGTGGCCATCGAGATGCTGGAGGAAATCAATGCTTCCGTGGCGGGTGGATAGGGAGGCAAACGAACGATGCCAATGAGGAGAGGATGACAATGAAAGCGCAGACGAAATTAGGCTCTTTGGCGATTGCCGTGGCGGTCGCGGTGGCCTTGGCGGCACCCGCCCAGGCGGCTAAGAAGTACAAGGAAATCGACGTCCAGAACGGCGCCACCATCAGCGGGCGTGTGAGCTTCGAAGGCGCGCTCCCGGCCGACGCGGTGGAGAAGATCCTGATCACCAAGGATCCCAAGATCTGCGGCGAGGGTGAACGCGAAGTGGTCTGGATCGACGTCAAGGACGGCGCGCTGCGCGGCAGCTTCGTCTTCATCAACAAAATAAAAGAGGGCAAGAAGTGGGGCGCCCCGACCGGCGGCAAGTACATCATCGACCAGAAGGGTTGCCGCTTCAATCCCTGGGCCCAGGTGGTGCAGCCCGGCCCCATCACCATCCGCCACTCGGACCCGGGGGCGCTGCATAACATCAACACGCGCGAGATCATCGGCGTGGGCAAGAAGAAGTCGGTCAAGCGCACCATGTTCAACTTCGGCCAGCCCGAGCCCGGCGATATCGAACAGGCGCTGAAGCCCAGGCGCTCAGCCTTCATCGGCATCAACTGCGAGGCCCACAACTTCATGTTCGGCTACATGATGGCACCCAAACACCCCTATGCCGTGGTGGTCGCGGACGACGGCTCGTTCAGCCTTGGCGACGTGCCGCCAGGCAAGTATTCGGTGCGTGCCTGGCATCCCCGGCTCGGCCTCAAGAAGACCAAGATCACGGTGGCGGCCGGAGCCAAGGCGGAAGCCAATTTCGCTTTCAAGGCCAAGTAGCGGCGCCGGACGGGTGCGAGCGGAGAGGACCGTGACGAAGGCGGGGCAGGGGCGAAGCAGGCAGGCGCTGCTGGCGCTGGCGGCGCTGACCCTGGCCGTTCTGGCTGCCTCGCCGGCCTGGGCCCTGGAGGCCAACGAATACCGCCAGGTCCTGGGCCTCGATTCGCGCAAAGTCGTTTGGTTCCTGGCCCAGATGCACCTTTTCTTCGGCGCCTTCGTGCTCGGCGTGCCGCTGTTCGCCGTGATCATCGAAATCGTCGGCTGGAAGAACGGCGACGAACGCTTCGACAAGCTGGCCTACGAATTCACCAGCCTGCTCAGCGTCGCCTATGCCACCACGGCGGCACTCGGCGGCATGCTGGCCTTCGCGCTGTTTACGCTTTACCCGACCTTCATGGGCTTCATGGCCGGAGCCTTCAAGGACGTCTTTTTCGTCTACGCCATCCTGTTTTTTGCCGAGACCTTCTGCCTCTATCTCTACTACTACGGCTGGAAGGCGATGCAGGGGCGGGAGCCTTTCGGAAAAACCCTGCAACTGCTCTTCAAGACGGCCGGCGTGGTCATCGCAGGCCTTGGCCTGCTTTTCCTGTTCGGTCTTATCGGACCCGAGATGCGGGGCGATACCCGGGCCTTCATGGCGCTCTTGTACGTGCTGCCGCTGGGGGCCGGGATATATCTGCTGAAAGACGGCAAGTCGGGCCACATCCTGATCGGCATCCTGCTCAACCTGGCCGGCACCGGCATCATGCAGGCGGCCAACTCGATGGCCGGCTTCATGATGAGCCCGGCCGGCGTCAGCGAGGCCGGCGAGATCATCGGCAGCACCTGGCAGGTCTTCGAGAACGTGCTGGCCACGCCGGTGGCTATCCACCGCATGCTGGGCAATCTCGCCTTCGGCGGCCTGGTGGCGGGATCGTATGCCGCCGTCAAGTTCATCGGCGCCAAAACGGCCGAGGAAAAGGCGCACTACGACTGGATGGGCTACATCGCCAATTTCGTCGCCATCGCCGCCCTGATCCCGCTGCCCTTCGCCGGCTACTACCTGGGCCGCGAGGTCTATTCGACCTCGGCCGTCATGGGCAACAACATGATGGGCGGCGATTTCTCCTGGACCTTCATCATCCAGGCCGTGCTGGTGGGCTCGCTGTTCTTGATCTCGAACTATTACCTCTGGTCCGGCATGACCCGCATCCCGGGGTCCGAGCGCTATTACAAGTTCATCAAGTTCATCCTCTTTGCCCTGATCGTCTCCTTCGCCATCTGGCTGACGCCGCACAACCTGCCGCTGACGGGCTCGGAGGTGGGCGATATGGGCGGCAGCCAATACCACCCGACGCTCAAGTTCCTGGGCCTGATGCCGGCCAAGAACGCGGTGGTCAACCTGATCATCATCTCGACCTTCGTCAGCTTTCTTTTGTATCGCCGCGGCAACAAGGCCGATGCCGTGTCGATCCGGGCCCAGGGGCGGACGCCGATGATCGTCATCGGCCTGGCCGGCGCGGCGGCGCTCTTGATCGTTGGCCAATTCGCCTGGTCGCTGATGACCATGAGCCCGGCCGAGCTCGACCTGCCGGCCGACACGGCGCAGTACTTCCGCACCGTCGGTTGGCTCTTGATCGGCGAATGCGCCATGGTGGTGGTGGCCGTCGGCCTGGCGCTCACGGACCGCGGCAAGTGGGCCCAGGCGCTCTATCTCGCCTACACCGTCTTCAGCGTCGTGCTGTTCCTCGGCGTCTACGGCTTCGTGGTCATGGAGAAGGCCTCGCCCTTCCTGCGCGACGTTGCCGTGGCCCAGTTCCTGCAGCTCATCAGTGCCCTCATTCTGGTCTCCGCCATCGACCTATTCCTGTTCAAGGGCGCTCAGGAGATCGGCCCCCTGCAGTGGGGCAAGATGACCAACCGCAGCCAGTACGCGCTGCTGGCGCTGACCTTCGTCATCACCATGAACATGGGCCTGATGGGCTTCATCCGCTCAGGTTTGCGCGGCGACTGGCACATCTTCGGGGTCATGCGCGACACCTCGGAATGGTCCTACACGCCGACCAACGCCACCATGACCGAGATGGTCAGCCTGGCCGTGCTGGTCTTCATGGTGGGCGTCGCCTTCATGTTCTGGCTGGGCAGCATCGCTGCCAAGAAGGACTAGCCGCATGACCGCCACCATGGCCAGGGTTGCGCTGTTCATGTTTCTGCTGCTGGGCCTTTTCCTGTGGGTCGGCAGCACCATCACGGCCATGACCGGCGGCGACAAGCGGCCCAAGGGCGGCGCCGTCGAGGTCAGCCCCGAGGGCGGCGAGGCCATCTTCTGGGGCAAGGGGCGCTGCTTCACCTGCCACAGCCTGGGCGGCCAAGGGAGCGCCGTGCGCTGCCCCAACCTGGGCCAATTCGGCGACAAGTTCGCGCTGCCCATCGGCGCCCGAGCGGCGGAGCGGGCCAAGGAACGCAGCGCCAAGACCGGCCAGACCTACACGACCACCGATTACCTGGTGGAAAGCCTGGCCGAGCCTGGGGCCTACGTCGTCGAGGGCTACAAGAACGAGATGGCCATCGTCTACGCGCCGCCGATCTCGCTCAATCTTACCGAGATCAAGGCCGTGATCGCCTACTTGCAGAGCCAGGGCGGCGACGTCGACATGGAGGCGCTGAACAAGCCAAGCCCGATCAGCCAGAAGTTCTTCGCCCGCATCAATGCGGCCTCGGCCGCCGGTGGTGGCGATCCCGGTGCCGGCGAGGTGGTCTTCGAGGACAACTGCGCCGAATGCCATGACCTCGGTGGTGAAGACGAGGAGCTGCCGGGTCCGGCGCTTTCGGGCGTCGGCAAGAAGGGCCTCAAGTTCCTGGCCGATGCCATCCTCAGGCCGGCCAAGGAGATCACCAAGGGTTTCGAGACGTATCAAGCGGTGATGAAGGACGGCCGCAAGCACGTTGGCCTGAAAAGCCGTGACGAGGGCGGCGAGGTCGACATCACCAAGGCCAACGGCGACGTCGAGACGCTGGCCAAGGCCGAGATCAAGGAGCTCAAGGAAGACAAGGGCAAATCGATCATGCCCGAAGACCTGATCGAGGCCCTGACGGTCAAGGACTATCAGGACGTCCTCTCGTTCCTGCTGTTGCAAAAGGGCGAGTAAGGCACCATGGCAAAGCTCAGAATCAGTCGCTTCTGGTGGGTCGTGATCACCATTGTGGCGGTCTATGCCTTCGTCAAATGGGGCATTCCGGCGCTCTCGCGGGAAATCACGGCGCTGCCCTTCCCGCTTTCGGTGCCGGGCACCTTGATGTTCATCTACATCGTGCTGACGCTGGTGGCGCTGTTTCTCTTCATCACCTTTTCGGACGACTACCTGGAAGAATTCAGCCGCCCCATCAAGCGTCTGCTGCGCGGCGAATTCGGCGCCATCCCGCGCCTCGTGGTGCTGCTGGCGGTGCCGTTGATCGTCGGCTGGCAGGTTTACGACGTGACCGTGCCCAAGGTCGAGCTGCCCTCGACGCTGCGCATCCAGCACCCCTCGTCGAACTTCCCCAAGAAGTTCGAGAGCATGAACAATCCCTTCGCCAATCCCGATGAAGCCACGGTCGCGGCCTTCATCGAGCAGGCCAAGGACGAGGAGATCGAGTTCATCGCCCAAGTCCAGGGCGACATCGAGGCCTGGCGCGAAGAGATCGATCCAGACAACCCCTACGATTTCATCCCCACCAAGCCCTGGCGTGCCTTTCTCGCCCAGCTCGAAGAGGGCGAGGTCGAGCCGGCCGTGGCCAAGGCGGCGCTGGTGGAGAAGAACCTCTTCGAGGGGCGCGCCCTATATGCCATGAACTGCCGGCCCTGCCACGGCGACAGCGTCGCCGGCGACGGCCCGCTGGCCGACGGCTTCAAGCTCAGGCCGATCAACTTCACCGACAACGGCACCATCGAGACCATCGTCGAGGGCTACACCTTCTGGCGCGTGAGCAACGGCGGCCCCGGCCTGCCCACCGAGGCCACACCCTGGGATTCGGCCATGCCCGAGTGGAAGGTCAGCCTGACCGAGGCCGAGCGCTGGAAGATCATCCTGGCCGAATACGACCTGGCCCAGAAGACGCCGCGCATCCCGGAGAGCCATTGATGGTTTCGCGCATCACCATGGCGCTGGGCTTGGGCCTTCTCGCTTTCGCGGTCTCGCCGGCCGAGGCCGCCGACGTCTCGCAGGATCCCCAGCCCGAGTTCACGGACGAGCTGCGGGCTGAAGGCCGGCAGATCTACTTCCAGCGCTGCAGCTTCTGCCACGGCCTGCTGGGCGACGGCGAGGGACCGGCGGCGCCCTTCATGGACCCCCGGCCGCGCGACTTCACGCTGGGCACCTTCAAGTTCCGCACCACCCAGTCGGGCGAGCTGCCGCAAGATTCAGACATCTTCCGCACCGTCAGCCGCGGCCTCAGCGGCACCGCCATGCAGGCCTTCGACGACGAGCGCATCAAGAACGGCCTCAGCGAGCACCAGCGCTGGGCCGTGATCGCCTACATCCAGACCTTCGCCCAGGAGTTCGACGATGAGGAACTGGACCCGGTCAAGACCGGCAAGGTGGTGGCGCTGCCCAAGGACCGCCCGGCCTATGGCGCCGAAATCGTGGCCAAAGGCAAAGAAATCTTTCTCAAGGCCAAGTGCTGGGAATGCCACGGCAAGTCGGGCCGCGGCGACGGCCAAAAATCCTTCGACCGCAAGGACGACTGGGGCTTTCCCATCCGCATCCGCAACGTCACCCATCCCTGGAAGATCAAGGCCGGCGACCGCGTCGAGGACATCTACATGCGTTTCTCGACCGGCATCAGCGGCACGCCCATGCCGTCTTTCGTCAAGGCCCTGAGCGAGAGCGAACGCTGGCAGCTGGCCAACTTCATCAAGTCTTTGCAGATCCAGCGCACCAGCCACCAGGTGCTGAAGGCGCTGCGCCTGGAGGGCGAGCTGCCCGAGAGCCCGGATGATCCGCGCTGGAAGCAAGCCGAGCCCATGGACGTGATTCTTACCGGGCAGGCCGTGGCGCCGCCGCGCTGGCAAAGCCCGTCGGTCGAGATGGTGACGCTGAGGGCCGTCTTCAATGACAACGAAATCGCTTTCCGGCTGACTTGGGACGACCCCTTCAAGGACACCAAGCACGACGCCGGGCAGGAACTCGACGTCAAGGAGATCAGCGCCAGCGGCATCTACAGTTCATACGTCGACGTCAACGAGTTGGCGGTGCGCAAGCTGGAGACCTATCGCGACGCCGTGGCGCTGCAGTTTCCCGTGAAGCCCACCGAGGGCACCAGGCGGCCGCACTTCCTGCGCGGCTCGGCCTCGGATCCGGTGCATCTCTGGCTTTGGAAAGCCGATGAGGGCGCTGTCGAGGAAGCCGTCGGCCGGGGTTGGCGCCAAGGCCTGAGGCCGCAGCCCGAGGAGCAGCAGCAGGTCGCCGCCAAGGCCGCCTGGGACCAGGGGCGCTGGCAACTGGTGATGAAACGGCCCTTGCGCACCGAGGACAAGAACGACGTCCAGTTCGAGGCCGGCCGCTTCATTCCGCTGTCGCTCAATGCCTGGGACGGCTCCAACGGCGAACACGGTTTGATCATGAGCCTCTCTAGTTGGTATTACGTCTTCCTCGAAGCGCCGACGCCGATCAGCGTTTACCTCTATACCATCCTGGCGATCTTGATCACGGGCGGTCTGGGTTTCTGGTTGATGAGAAAAGCTGAAGCGGAAGACGCCTAGGACGCGCTAGAGTGCGGTCCATCCGTATGGGGAGAGAAGTTTGGGAGAGCGAGTATGAGAATAATTTTTGCCTCATCTTTGGCGCTGGCGCTGAGCCTGGCCGCAAGTGGTCCGGCCCGGGCTGATGCGGCGGCCGGCAAGGCCGCCTTCGCGGCCCAGAAATGCGAGGGCTGCCATTACACCGAAGGGCCGGCCAGGGAGAAGTCGATCGACGATCAGTTGGCCAAGAAGGGGCCTGAGCTGTGGTACGCCGGTTCCAAGTTCCAGGCGCCCTGGCTCGAGGCCTGGCTGCAAAAACCCGATGCCATCCGGCCGCTGAAGTACAACACGCTCGAACAAGAGAACCCCGGCGACCATCCCAAGCTTTCGGGCGGCGATGCCAAGAACGTCGCCGCTTTCCTCATGAGCCTGACCTCGGACGCTGTCAAGGCGGGCAAGGTCAAGGCCAAGAGGAACGCCAAGGGGCGCCTGATTTTCTCCAAGAAAATGCCCTGTTCCGGTTGCCACTCCTCCATCGGCCGCAAGAAGAAAGTCGGCGGCGGGCGTTCCGGCCCGACCCTGGTCGGGGCCGGCCAGCGCCTCAACCCGGACTGGATCCTGGCCTATCTCAAGACGCCCGACGTCTTCAAGCCGATCAAGGCCATGCCCGTGTTCGCCGGTATCCTGGGCGACAAGGACATGCTCAACCTGGCCCGCCACGTGGCCAGCTTCAAGTAGCCCGGCGGGAGGATAGAACCATGAAAAGATTGACCACCGCCGCTGCCTTCTGCACCCTGGCGTTTGCCCTGGCCGTTCCTTCGGCCCAGGCCGCCGATGCCAAGAAGGTCTACAACTTCTATTGCGCCCAGTGCCACGGCACCGCCGGCAAAGGCAAGGGACCCAACGTCACCAAGGACTTTCCCGTCAGCCCGCGCGACTTCACCAATGCCGCCGAGATGGACAAGCTCTCGGACGCCGACATGAAGAACGTGATTCTGGATGGCGGTCCGGCGGCCTCCAAGTCGCCCATGATGCCGCCCTGGTCCAAGACCCTGAAGGGCGACGAGGTTGACGCTCTGGTCGGCTACCTGCGCAAGTTCTGCGGCTGCAAGGGCAAGCAAGGCTAGTAAGGCGCCCGGTGCCGCCGGGGAGGCGGCGCCGCTTCGTTTCAATTTTGGGAGAAGGGAGCCGCCGCGGTCTTGGACACTGCGGCCTTCAGAAAACGAAAAACCACAGAATCAGCACGATCACCACGGCGTTGATCAGCATGCCGGTGAGAATGAAGGTGTCGGCCAGACGTTTCTTGGGGATTTTCATTGAGGTAATGCAGTCTGTGGTTGCTTAATCTATGTGAAGGATATGGTTTCGGAGGCAGGTTAGGTTTCGGGCGCGCAACGATGGCTGGACATGACGATGACTGAAAACAACGGTGCAACAGGCAGTGGATCAGCCAACGCCTGGGCCGGTCCGGCCCTCTTTACGGTCGTTGCCGTGGTCATGCTGGTCTTCTTCTATTGGTTCCTGTCCTAGAGTCAAGGCAGCCTGCAGGGGGGCACAAATGAATAATCCGAGGGATTGCTCATGAAGGACTACGTGGTGCCCTTTGTGGCGGCGTTCGTGGTGTGGGGTCTCCTCTTTCTCGGTCTCGACGTGGTGATCATGAACGCCCAGGGACTGAACCTGATCTATCAGCCGTAGGGGGGACTGGTGACGCACAGCAAGGTTTTGACCGCCTGGCGCCCCTGGGTGCTGGCGGCTCTGGTGGCGACGCTGTTGCTGGCCCTGGTGCCGCTGCTGGGCAGCGCCCTGGATATCGCGTCGCCGGCCCTGGCGGCCGAAGGCGAGGCGGCGGCGGCGGCAAGCGGCGAGCAGGCGGCGGCCCCGGCCGGCCCGACCATCGCGCCGCCCAAACTGAAGAGCACCGACTATCCGGTTGTGGCCGGCGTCAACGGACGCATCTTCGTCTGGCTGGCGGCGCAATTGCACCTCTGGTTCGCGGCCTTCGTGCTGGCCGTGCCGATCTTCGTCTTCATCATCGAAGCCATCGGCATGTACAGCCGCGACCAACGCTACGACAACATGGCCTACGAGTTCATCAAGGTCAGCATCACCGCCTATTCCCTGACCGCCATCCTGGGTGGCCTGTTGGCCATCGGCCTGATCGTTTTCTACCCGCACCTCTTCCAGTACATGTCCGGCGTCTTCAAGGAATCGATGGTCTGGTATGCGGTGCTGTTCTTCGCCGAAAGCGCCTGCCTTTACATCTATTACTACGGCTGGCACTGGCTGCAGGGCGGCTTCCGCAAGTGGGTTCATCTGACGCTGGGGCTGGTGCTGAATGGCGTCGGCACGACGCTGATGTTCCTGGCCAACGCCTGGCTCACCTTCCAGATGAGCCCGGCCGGCGTCGATGCCGCCGGCCTCTATTCCGGCGACGTCTGGGCCGCCATCCACAATCCCTTGTGGAACCCCATCAACCTGCACCGCATGATCGCCAACGTCGCCTACGGCGGCTCGGTGGTCGGCGCCTATGCCGCCTTCCGGTTTCTCTCGTCGCGCACGGCCGAGCTCAGGGCGCATTACGACTGGATGGGCTACACCGCCAACTTCATCGCCATCAGCGCGCTCTTGCCGCTGCCCTTCGCCGGCTACTACCTGACGGCCGAGATCTACGCCTACAGCCAGCAGATGGGCATCACCCTGATGGGCGGCGTCTTCGCCTGGCTCTTCATCATCCAGGCGGTGCTGATCGGCACGCTGTTCCTCTCGGCCAACTATTATCTCTGGTGCGGCATGGGGCGCAGCGACGGGGCGCCGCGTTACAACCCCTATATCAAGTACATAGCCTTCGGTCTGGTGGCCTCGTTCCTGGTCTGGTTCACGCCCCACACCCTGGTGCTGACGAACGAGGAACTGAAGGCTCTGGGCGGGCCCTACCACAAGTACCTGGGGCCGCTGGGCATCATGCCGGCCAAGAACACGGCCGTGAACTACATGATCATCCTGACGGCGCTGAGTTTCCTGATTTACCGCCGCGCCAACAAGATCCCGACGGTAAGCTGGGTCAAGATCGGCAATGCCGTGCAGGTGGCCATGTTCACGGCCGCCGTCGTCAACATCCTTATCCTGGGCGTCTACCACGGCTACTTCACCAACACCGTCTACAAGGTGGCGAGCTCGATCCCCCAGGTGTTGACGACGCTGGTGGTGATCTTCGTCAGTACGCTCATCGACGTCTTCATGTACCGCGGCGCCAAGGACGTGGCGCCGCTGCATTGGGGCCGATTGCCCGAACGCGCCCAGTACGCGCTCTTCCTGCTGGCCGTCTCGTTCACCTGGCTGATGGGCCTGATGGGCTACATCCGCTCGGGCATCCGCCAGCACTGGCACGTGGTCGGCATCTTCCGCGACAACTCGGCCGACGCCTTCACGCCGACCCTGGCGGGCGGTGCCAATATCGTCTCTGTGGGGGTCATCATCTTCCTGGTGATGGTCATCTTCGTCTTCTGGGTCAGCCAGATCAGCGGCCGCAAGACCGAAGTGGCCGGATACTGGAGGACCTAGGCGATGATGAACTTCCTCAAGGTGGCCCTCTTCTCGCTGGTCGTCATCGGCTTTTTCGCGGGCTATTCCAACTGGGGCATCCCGCAGATCGAGCCGGCGGCGCCGCCGGTGGAAGAAGTGCTCGATCTGGGCGCCATGACCATGGACGACTTCATCGCGCTGGGCGGCAAGATCTACAACGGCAAGGGCACCTGCACGCTCTGCCACAATGCCGTCGGCGGCCGGGCGCCCATGCTCGATACCGCCGCCGGCCTGGTTGCCGAACGCCTCAAGGACGCCCGCTACAAGGGCGAGGCCAGCGACGCCGAGGGCTATCTGCTGGAATCGCTGGTCAATCCCTCGGCCTTCGTGGTGGCGGGCTTCGGCAAGAAGGGGACAGCCGATGCCGAAAGCCCGATGCCCGACGTCTCGGGCGGCTCGGTGGGCTTGAGCGAGGTCGAACTGGCGGCCGTGGTGGCCTTCCTGCAGGATCTCGGCGGCACCGATGTGACGGTGGAGATCCCCTCGGGCGCCCAGGCCTCCGACGAAAGCGGCGACGAGGAGGGCGAGCCCCGGGCGGCCTACGCCTCGATCGAGGAACTGATCGCCGAGCAGTCCTGCGGCGCCTGCCACAAGGTGGCCGGCGAGGAAGGCGACGTTGGTCCGGACCTCAACGGCATCGGCGCCAAGTACGATCGCGACTACCTGCGCCGTTCCATCCTCGATCCCAATGCCGACATCGGCCAGGGCTTCGAGGCCGACACCATGCCGGCGGAATACGGCACCACCCTCTATGCCCAGGAACTCGAAATGCTGATCGACTACCTGGCCAAACTGAAATGAGCAGGGGCGCGGCATGAAAATTCCCAGGCTCCTGCTGTCGGTCATCACCGTCCTGGTCTTCTACGCCGCCTTCGAGGTGGTCTTCGGGCTGATCCTCGGGCAGCCCATCCCGGCCAGCCTGATGACCATGTACATGTTCTTCGTGGTTGCCGGCGTCTTCATGACGTTTACCTTCACCGAGGAAGGCGGCCGCGAGATGGTGGCGCCGATCAAGGCGCTGGTCGAGGATCCCTCCAAACGCATGGTGCGCAACGTCGTCTTCGTCATCGTGCCGCTGCTGGCCGGTGGCCTGACGTATTGGCAGATGCAGCCCTCCTTCGAGGCGCCGCTGGAGCTGCGTTCGATCCATCCGGCACCGCCCTCGAGCGCCAAGATCTACGGCAAGCGCTACGATCTGCTGACGCTGGAGAACCCGTTGCGCAAGTTCGAGAAGGAGGATCCCGAGAAGTTCCGCGAATTGGTGGCGGCGGGCGCCACGGTCTACATCGAGAACTGCCAGTACTGCCACGGCGACAAGCTCGATGGCCAGGGGCCCTACGCCCAGGGCCTCAATCCGGTGCCGCTCAACTTCCAGGACATCGGCACCATCGCCCAGCTTCAGGAATCCTACCTCTTTTGGCGCATTGCCACGGGCGGGCCGGGCCTGCCCAGCGAAGCCTCGCCCTGGCTCTCGTCGATGCCGGTGTGGCAGAGCTTCCTCAAGGAAGAAGAAATCTGGCAGGTCATCCTTTTCCTTTACGACTACACCGGCCACCGGCCGCGCTCATGGGAGCATGAATGATGGCTGCGGTGACGATGGATAAAGTGCTGCGGGCGCTGGGCGCCGGTATCGTGCTGGCCGCTCTTTCGGCGGGTGCCGCCCTGGCCGTGCCGGGCAATGCCGAGAAGGGCGAAAAGGTCTACCAGTTCCGCTGCCTGGCCTGCCACGGCGACGAAGGCGACGGCCTGGGCCCGGCTGCCGAGCGCCTCAACCCGCCGCCTCGGGACTTTACGCTGGGGATTTATAAGATCAAGACCAGCGCCTTTGACGAAGACGCGCCCAACGACGACGACATCTTCCGCATGATCAAGGACGGCATGCCCGGAACCGCCATGCCGGGCTGGTCGGACGTGCTCAGCGAGCAGGACATGTGGGACCTGGTGGCCTATCTCAAGGTCTTCGCCGAGATCGAGGAGGCGCCGGAGGGCCAGATCGACTACGGCAAGCAGATCGAAAGCTCGGCCGACAGCATCGCCCGTGGGCGTGAAATTTTCCTCGATGGCGAGCGCTGCTCCGAATGCCACGGCCGTGAAGGCCGCGGTGACGGCATCAAGAAGCTCAAGGACGACAACGGCGCCCGCACCTGGCCCAGGAACCTCACCAAGGCCTGGACCTATCGCGCCGACAACAGCGCCAAGGAGATCTTCCGCCGCGTCACGGTGGGTATTCCCGGCACCCAGATGCCGGCCTTCGCCGATCCCAAGTCGAAAAAGAAACTGAGCATCGAGGAACGCTGGCACGTGGCCAACTATGTGGCCTCGCTGGCCAAGACGGTGGAGGTCGTCAATCCCTCCAAGACGGTGATCGTGGCGGCCAAGCTCGAGGGCGCGCTGCCGGCCAAGGTCGACGACCCGAAATGGGCCGAGGCGGCGCCCGTGACCTTCATGCTGGTGCCCCAGATCATCGCCGAGGACAGGTTCTTCACGCCGGCCCACGACAGCATCACCGCCCGCGCCTTCTATAACGACGAAGCGATCGCCATGCTGCTGGAATGGGACGACCGCACCAAGTCCTTGCCCGGGGACGACAAGGCGGCCCAGATCGCGGACGAGGAGCTGAGCTCCGACATGGTGGCCGTGCAACTGCCGGTGACGATTCCCATAAGCCAGGAGAAGCCCTATTTCCTGATGGGCGACAAATCCCATCCCGTGAACTTCTGGCGCTGGTCCAGCGGCGGCAAGGAGGCGTCCCAGGGCGTCGAGTTGATGAACGCCACCGGGCCCTACGAGTTCGCCGAACGCGACGCCGCCAAGACTGGTCTCACGGCCAGCGGCAGCTACAAGGACGGCACCTGGCGGGTAGTCATGACCCGGCCCTTGCGCACCGATGATGCCGAGGGCGACCTGCAGTTCGAGGAGGGCCGCTTCATCCCCGTGGCCTTCGCCAACTGGGACGGCTCCAACAGCGAAAGCGAAACCAGCCACACCCTGACGACCTGGTACTGGCTGCTGCTCGAGCCGCCGACGGGGACGCGGCCCCTGATCACGGCCCTGATCGTAGTGCTGCTGCTGGCGGCGGCCGAGATCTGGTGGGCGCGTAGCGCCCGTGGGTCCGATGCATGACGCCGAACCCGGCGGCTGACGACGAGGAGTTACGGGACGAGGAACCGGTCCGCGGCGTCAAGACGCGTATGATCGGCGCCGGCTTGATCTTTCTCGGCGTTCTCGACAGTCTGCTCAGTTGGCGGGGCGGTTTCGAGCCCAGCCTGTTTCATTGGTTTCTGATTGCCGCCGGCATACTGGTTTTTGCCATCGGCGCGATCCGGCAGAGGCGGGACGCCGGGTCTCCGTCACCCTAGGAGAGTGTCCATGACTGCACCCGCGTCCAGCCAGCCAGCGCTGCAGGACGGTGCCCAGGCGTCGCCGCCCGACACGGCGCCGGTTTCCTTCAAGCGCTTCATCGTCGCCCTCGATGCTTCCGACCATGCCAACCGGGCGCTGGCCGAAGCGCTACGCCTCTCGGCCACGGCCGAGGGTGAGATCACCGGCATCCACGCCTATGCCGCGGCGCTGCATGACCGGCGCTTTCGCCAGATGGAAGGCGGCCTGCCCGAGCGCTACCTCGACGAAGAGGAAATGTCCTACCAGCGCGACGTCCACGACGACCTGATTACGCGCGGTCTCGACATCATCTCCGACAGCTACCACGACCAGGCCGAGGCCGCCTGCGAGACGGCCGGGCTGCCTTATGCCCGCCTCAGCCCCGAAGGCAAGAACGCGAGCCGCATCGTCGAAGCCCTCGAGGCCGGGGGCCACGACGTGCTGGCCATGGGTGCGCTGGGCCTGGGAGCGGTGCCGGGCAGCCTGATCGGCACCGTCTGCGAGCGCGTGGTGCGGCGCTCGCCGATCGATGTGCTCGTCGTTCGCGATGTCGAACGGGCCATCGGCGAGGGGCCGGTGGTGGTCGGCCTGGATGGCTCGCCACAGTCCTTCGGGGCGCTGCTCACGGGCTTCGAGATGGCCCGCCGGCTCGGCGTCGAGCTGCATGCCGTGGCGGCCTACGACCCCTACTACCACTACGTCGCCTTCAACCGCATCGCCGGCGTGCTCAGCGACGAAGCCGGCAAGGTCTTTCGCTTCAAGGAACAAGAACAGCTGCACGAGGAACTGATCGACGAGGGCATCGCCAAGATCTATCAGTCCCACCTCGAGGTGGCGTCGCGCACGGCCAAGGATGCCGGCGTCGAGCTCGTCACCAAGCTCCTGGACGGCAAGCCCTTCAAGGCCATCGAGGCCTATGTCCGTGAGGTCGGCGCCAGCCTGCTGATGCTGGGCAAGACCGGCATCCACGGCGACGCCATGATCGATATCGGCGGCAACACCGAAAACCTCTTGCGTCTCGCGCCCTGCCACGTCTGGATCGGCCAGGCCAGCCACGTGCCGGCGCTGGATATCGTCGCCGCCGAAAGCATCAGCTGGAGCCATGAGGCCGAGGCGCTGCTCAACCGCGCCCCCGAATTCGCCCGTGGCATGGCCCGCCAGGCGGTGATCCGCTTTGCCCATGCCCGGGGCAACACCTACATCACGTCGGATCTGGTCGAGCAGGTGGCGGCCAAGATGATGCCCGGCCGGGGCCAGGCGGAGGCGGCCGCGGCCAGCCCGGAAACGGTCTGGAGCGCCGCCGCCGAAGCCGAGCTGGCCAAGCTCGATGATGCCAACCAGGCCGCCGGTGTTCGCCTGCGGGCGGAAAAGCGGGCTCGCCGCGAGGGCGCGGCCGAGGTTGGCGCCGAGCACGTGCGGGCCTTTGTCGAGGCGCCGGCCGCGGCCACGCTGCCTTGGGCCGCGGCGGCGCTGGCCCGGCTGACCAGGGTGCCCGAGGCCATGCGCGATCGCACCCGGGCGCGCATCGAAGAGGTGGCGCGCGAGCAGGGCGCCACCGAGGTCACGCTGGCGATCTGCGAGCTGGGCCTCGAAGAGGCCCGCAAGGCCATGCACGAGGCCATGGTCAAAGGCGGTCACACCAAGACGGTCGAAGACGATTGAGCATGGGAGGCTCATGAACGCCCAGGCCCATATCGCCGAACCTCCCTTCCTGGTTGCCCTCAACCTGACGCGGCGGTGCAACCTGGCCTGCGCGCACTGCTACCTCGATGCCGGTACCCGGAGTGACGGGACGGCCGGCGAGATGGGCACGGCCGAGGTAACGGCGCTGCTCGTCGACATCGCGGCGCTGGACGACGAGACCATGGTGGTACTGACCGGCGGCGAGCCGCTGCTGCGCCGCGATATCGAGGATATCGCCCGCCATGGCGCCGATCTCGGCCTGATGGTGGTGCTGGGCTCCAATGGCACGCTGCTCGATGGTCCTCGCGTGGCATCGTTGGCGGCGGCCGGCGTGCGCGGCGTTGGCATCAGCCTCGATTCCCTCGACCCGGCCTACCACGACGGCTTCCGCGGCCGGCCCGGAGCCTGGGAGCAGGCCATGAACGGCATCGACGCCTGCCGCCGGAGCGGGCTCGGATTCCAGATCCACTTCTCGGCCACCGAGGAGAACGCGGCCGAGCTCGACGACATGATCGCCTTCGCCAAAAGTTCCGGGGCGCTGGTGCTGAACGTTTTTTTTCTCGTCTGCACCGGTCGCGGCGAGCGTTTCTCGGGCATCTCGGTGAAAACCTACGACCGGGTGCTGGAACGCCTGACGGAGGCCGCCCACGACGATACGGGACCCCTGGTGCGGGCCAAGTGCGCGCCCCATTTCCGCCGCCTGGCGATCGAGCTCGATCCGGCCTGGGCGATCACGCCGATGCACGGCTACGAGGCCGGTGGCTGTTTGGCCGGCAGCCGTTATTGCCGAGTCACCCCCGAGGGCGAGGTGACGCCGTGCCCCTACATCGAAGAGCCGGCGGGATCGCTCAGCCAGACAAGTTTCGCCGAGATTTGGCAGGGTGCCGAGCTCTTCGCCCGGCTGCGCCAGCCTGAGCTCGGCGGGCGTTGCGGCGTTTGCGAATACCGCCGTGTCTGTGGCGGCTGCCGGGCCCGGCCGGCGGCCCGCGACGGCGACCTGATGGGCGAGGATTTCCTTTGCGGCTACCAGCCCCGGGGCGGTGCCGTGATCGAGCCCCTGGTGCTGGCCGAGAGCGCTCTCGACTGGTCGCGCGAGGCGGAGCAGCGCTTGCGGCGCGTGCCCGCCTTCCTGCGCCGCATGGTGCGCCGCCGGGCCGAGGTTTTCGTGCGCGGCGAAGGCCGACAGCAAGTCGAGGCCGATGACCTCCAGACCCTGGCGCGGCGGCGCTTTGGCGAGGCCGGCCCGCCGCGGCCCGAATTTGACGGAGAGCGCCGTGAGCTTTGACGCAGCCATCATCGGCGGCGGCATCTCGGGCCTGGCCACGGCCGAGGAACTGCGCCGGCGGGGCCGCTCGGTGGTGCTGTTGGAGCGCCAGGTGGCGGCTGGCGGCAAGGCCTTTTCGGAACGCCTGGGCGGCTTTCTCATGGAGCACGGACCCAGCACCGTCGGTGCTCACGTCGCGGCGGCCACCGACTGGTCGCAGCGCCTGGAGTTGGAGACCGAGCGCTGCGAGCTGGGCCCCGCCGTGCGCCGGCGCTATCTGGTGGCCGGGGGGCGTCTCGAAGGTATGGCCAGCCATCCCTTCAGCCTGCTCAGCTCGGGTTATCTCTCGCTGCCGGCCAGGCTTCGGCTGCTGGCCGAGGTGGTGCTGCCCCGCGGCCGGGAGGGCGACGACGAATCGGTGGCCCAGTTCGCCCGCCGCCGCTTCGGCCGCGAGGTCGCCGAGCGCCTGGTCGATCCCCTGGTCGGTGGTATCTACGCCGGGCGGGCCGACGAGATTTCGCTGCGTGCCGCCTTTCCGGCGCTGCATGAGCTGGAGCGCCAGTACCGTTCCGTGGTGCTGGGCGTGGCGGCGCGGCGCTGGCGCGGCGGCCGCATGCCGGGCGGCCGGCTGTTTTCCTGGCGCCACGGCGTGGCCAGCCTGCCCCGGGCGCTGCAGCGGAACCTGGGCCAAGCCTTGCGTACCGGCATCGCCGTGCAGGGCCTGGAACGCGGGCGCCGGGGCTTTAGGCTGCTGACGCCAGAGGGTGAGCTTGAAGCCCGGGCCGTGGTCATTGCCACCCAGCCCCACATGACGGCGGCCCTGATCGAGAAGCTGGACCCGACCGCGGCCGAGGCCGCCGCCGGCGTGGCGGCGCCGTCGCTGGCCGTGGTTTATCTCGGCTACCGGCGCCAGCAGGTCGAACACGCGCTCGACGGGCTGGGCTTCCTGGCGGCGGCCGACGAAGGCCGGGCCCTCAACGGCGCCCAATTTTGCTCGACCATGTTCAGCCACCGGGCGCCGGCCGGCCACGTCGCCCTGGCCGCCTATTTCGGCGGTGCCCGCAATCCTGATCTGGGCTTGCTGCCGGCCGACGATCTGGTGGCCTTGGCGCGGCGCGAGTTTGGCGATCTGGTCGGCGCCCGCGGCGAGCCGGTGCTGGCGCGGGTGCGCCACTGGCCGCGCGGTTTGCCGCAATACGCTGCCGGTCACGTCGAGCGGGTGCGGGATTTGGCGGCGCTGCCGCAGCGCCTGCCCGGCCTTTTCCTCACCGGCAACTATTTTCGCGGACCCTCCGTGGCGGCCTGTCTGGAACTTGCCGATGAGACCGCGGCCCGGCTCGACGGCTTCCTCGCCGGGCTAGGCGAGAGCAGCGACCGGGCCCCTATCAAGGCTGCCGCAAGCCGCTGATCGGCGTCTTCGAAGGCCGGAAAGTGACGCCCTTTTTGGGCGTTATTTTTTTGTCTGTGCATAAATATTCCATCTTTACCTACCTTTAGACACAATATATGGTATGCCACATGAAGAATCTTGCGTAGCCCATTGTGAAGGGGGAGAGTTCGGATGTCGCTCTTGGAAGAAGCTCCGGCGCCGCTCGGCCACAACAGTATTCCCTGCAGCGAAGAGCTGGTGAGCGACCGTGGGGGACGCAACAAAAAGCTGATTTTTCTTTACGAAATTCGGTCGGAGGCTTTGCAAACCGTCGAGCGCGGCGAGATCGAAGCCGAGCACGAGGAGGACGCCTGGCGGCGCTTGCGCCTGCAACGCCTGGCGCCCAGGCTGCGCTCCAACACACGCATCTGGAGCAAGGTCGATGGCGAAAATGGCGAGCAGCGGAGGCGTTCGAACAAACTGCGGCGCCTGCTGCGCGCCCTGGCCAGCCACCACCGTTGGCTGACCGGCGGCGAGGGCGAACGCGCCGATCTCAGCGGTCTCGACCTGTCACGGGTATCGCTGCGCAATCGCGACCTGAGCCACGCCAACCTGGCCAGCAGCGATCTCAGCGAGGCCGATCTCAGCGGCATCCGCCTGGCCGGTGCCAACCTGGCCGGGGCAAATCTCTCGCGGGCCGACCTTTCGGGGGCCAACTTGCGCGACGTCGATCTCAGCCATGTCAATTTCTGCCAGGCGGTGCTGATCGGCGCCGATCTCAAAGGCGCCGACCTGTGGCGCGCCAACCTCAGCGGCTGCGTCATCGCGCCGGCCAACCTGCACAGCGCGCTGGGCTGCCGCAAGGCGGTGGGGATGCACGAGGTGGAAGCCCCGGTTTCCTGAATTTTCTCTCCATTGTGATATCGTCCTGGCATGAACAGGACAGATCGTCGGCGCCGGAAAAAGCTGGCAACCAAGGGCCGTTTCAAGCCCGGCGACGATCTGACGCCGGCGCTCAAGCAGGCGGCCGAGTGGCACCGCGCCGGGCGGCTGGTCCAGGCGGCGGGGATCTACCAACGTGTTCTCGCCGCCGATCCCGATCAGGCCGACGTGCTGCACCTGTTGGCCACCATCGTCTATGAGCAGGGCGATGCAAAACGGGCGGTCGAGCTTTCCCGTCGTGCCGTGGCGCAGGCGGCGGCGAACCCCGACTACCTCAATATGCTGGGTACGGCGCTGCTCGCCCTGGGCCGGCTGCCGGAGGCCGAGACGAGTTTTCGCCAGGCCATCGCGGCGGCGCCGGGCGGAGCCGAATCGCACAGCAATTTTTTGGCTGGTGCTGCGCCGGCAGGGGCGTTTGTCCGAGGCCGAGGAATCGCTCGGGCGGGCCCTGGAACTGGCTCCGGAGTCGACCAAGATCCGCAACAACCTGGGCGTTACGCTCCTCGACCAGGGCAAGCCCGTGGCCGCTGCGGCGATCTTCGCCCAGGTGCTGGAGCGCGATCCGGGCTATGCCGCGGCCCACAACAATCTGGGGCTGGCCCTGCTCGAGCGTGGTGACAGCGCCGCCGCCATCAGCCAGATGCGTCAGGCCATCGCTCTCGATCCCGGACTTGCCGACGCCCATTGCAACCTGGCTTCGACGCTGCTCGGCGAGGGCCGGCTGGATGGCGCAACGGAGCATATCGAGAAGGCGCTGGCCTTGGTGCCGGGCGATACCCGGGCCGAGGAGGTGGCGCTCAGGCACGCTTTGTTTAGCTGTCAGTGGAACCGCGCCCGGCAGCTGACGGCATCGATCGGGGCCGCCACCGATGCCTCCCTGGCGGCCCGGCGCCGGCCCGCCGAAAGCCCCTTTCTCAGCGTCATCCATGATCCCGACCCGCGGCGCAACCTGGCCATCGCCCAAGCCTGGTCGGCCGACCTCAACCAGCGCAGCGCCGCCGTCCTCGCGGGCAAAAAGGATCCGGCCGGATCTGCCCGCTCCGGATCCGAGCGCCTCGTCGTCGGCTACCTCTCCAACGATTTCTTCGAGCACGCCACGGCGCGCCTGATCTCCGGCTTGTTGGAGGCCCACGATGGCCGCCAGTTCGATATTAGGGCCTACTCCTACGGCCCCGATGACGGCTCCGAGCTGCGCCGCCGCATCACTGCCGCCGCCACCGACTTCGTCGACCTCAGGGATTTCGACGACGCCGATGCGGCGCGCCGCATTGCCGACGACGGCGTCGACATCCTGGTCGATCTCAAGGGTTACACCCGGGGCGGACGCCTGGGCATTTGCGCCTGGCGGCCGGCGCCGCTGCAGCTCACGTGGTTGGGCTTTCCCGGCAGCACAGGCGGCGATTTCTTCGATTACCTGATTGCCGACAGCATCGTGGCGCCGCCGGCCGAGGCCGAAATGTTCAGCGAGACCCTGGCTTATCTGCCGGATTGCTATCAGCCCTGTGATGGCGGGCGAGAGCCACCGGGCGCGCCGGACGCGCCGGGTGTGCGGCGGGGCCAGCGCTCAGGGCCGATCTTGGCTTGCCCGAAGAGGGTCTGGTTTTCTGCTGCTTCAACCAGACTTACAAGATCGAGGCGGCGATGTTTTCCCGCTGGATGGCGGTGCTGGAGGCGCTGCCCGGATCGTCGCTCTGGCTGCTCGACGGCGGTCCCGGCTGCCGCGACAGTCTCGGCGCCGCGGCCCGGGCCGCCGGCATCGATCCCGGGCGCCTGCTGTTTGCCCCCAGGATCGCCCAGGCGGCCCACCTCAGCCGCCTGGCCGTCGCCGACCTGGCCTTCGATACCTTCCCCTGCAACGGCCACACCACGACCTCGGACGCGCTCTGGGCCGGTGTGCCGGTGCTGACGCTGGCCGGCCGTCACTTCGCCTCGCGGGTCTCCGAAAGCCTGCTGCGGGCGCTGGAAATGCCCGAGCTGGTGGCTGCCGACCTGGACGCCTATGGCAAGCTGGCCATCAGCCTGGCGGAGGACGGCGAACGGCTGGCCGCCGTGCGCGCCAAGCTGGCGGCCAAGCGAAGGACGGCGCCGCTTTTCGACACGCCGCGCTTTGCCCGCAACCTGGAGGCGCTTTATCGCCAGGCCTGGCAGCGCCAGCTCGACGGCCAGCCGCCGGCGCCGCTCAACCTTGCAGCACCCTGATCGGCTTGCCGGCCATGAAAGCGGCGATGTCTTCCACCATCTCCGGGTAGAAAGTCTCATAGGTCGCTTCGGTGACGTAGCCCAGGTGCGGCGTCAGTACCACGTCGGACAGGCTGCGCAGCGGATGGTCCGGCGCCAGTGGCTCCTCGTCGTAGACGTCGAGCGCGGCGCCGGCGATGAGGTTTTCCTTGAGCGCCGAGACCAGCGCCCATTGCTCGATGATAGGGCCGCGCGAGGTGTTGATCAGCACCGCCGTCGGCTTCATCAGGGCCAACTCCCTGGGTCCGATGGTGCCGCGCGAGCGCTCGCTCAGCACCAGGTGCAGCGTGATGATGTCGGCCGTTGAGACCAGCGCTTCCTTTTCCAGCAACGTGGCGCCGCACTCGGCCGCCCGCTCGGCCGTCAGGTTCTCGCTCCAGGCCACCACGTTCATGCCGAAGGCGTTGCCCACCTTCGCCACCTGGCTGCCCAGCCGCCCGAGCCCGATGACGCCCAGCGTGCGCCCCTTGAGATCGAGGCCCAGCGTGGTCTGCCAACCGCCCTGGCGCATGGCTTCGTGCTCCACCGGAATGGAGCGGCAAAGCGCCAGGATCAGGCCCCAGGTGAGTTCGGCCGTGGGGTGGGCGACGCCGCCGGTGCCCGAGACGGTGATGCCCAATTCGGCCGCCGCCTCGAGGTCGATGGAGGCGTTGCGCATGCCCGTGGTAACCAGCAATTTGAGATTGGGCAAGCTCTCCAGCAGCGAGCGCGGGAAGGGCGTGCGCTCGCGCATGGCGGCGATGGCGGCAAAGGGCTTAAGCCTGGCCACCAGGGCGCTCTCGTCGCTGATGGTGTCGTTGAAGACGGTGATCTCGGCGCCCTCGAGCACGCTCCAGTCGGCGATCCTGAGCGCCAGGTCCTGGTAATCGTCGAGGATCGCTATCTTCATGGCGGGGCCGGGCTCGCTGTCTCAGACAACTTGTTTGTCGCGGCCGGCCCAATAGGGTTCGCGCAACTCTCGCTTGAGAATCTTTCCCGAGGGATTGCGCGGCAACTCGGCCGTGAAGTCGACCGATTTGGGGGCCTTGAAATGGGCGATGCGCTCGCGGCTGAAGGCGATCAGCTCCTCGCTGGTGAGTTCCGCCTCGGGCGCCTTGACGATGATTGCCTTGACCGCCTCGCCCCAGCGCTCGTCGGGTACGCCGATGACGGCGGCGTCGGCCACCTCGGGATGCTGGTGCAGCACGTTCTCGACCTCGGCCGGATAGACGTTCTCGCCGCCCGAGATGATCATGTCCTTGACCCGGTCGTGGATATAAAGATAGCCCTCGTCGTCGACATAGCCGGCGTCGCCGGTGTGGAACCAATCGCCGCGTACCGCCCGGGCTGTATCCTCGGGCAGGTTCCAGTAGCCCTTCATGTTGAGCACGCTTCGCGTCGCCACCTCGCCGATCTCGCCAATGGGCAGCTCCTGGCCGTCCGGGCCGACGATGCGCAGCTCGACGCAGGAATAGGGCTTGCCGCAGGATTTGAGCCGCGGGCTCTGGCTGACGTGCTCGGCCGGCGGCAGGAAGGTGACGGCACCGGTGGTCTCGGTCAGGCCGTAGACCTGGGCGAAGTCGCAGCCGAACACCGGCATGGCCTTTTCCAAAAGCTCCAGCGGCATCGGCGCGGCGCCGTAGACGATCAGCTCGAGGCTCGAGAAATCGGTCTTTTCGACGCCGGGAACCTGCAACAGGAATAGCACCACGGCGGGCACGTAGAGCACCTTGGTGATACCGTCGCGGGGGATCGAGGCCAGGATCTCCGGGGGATCGACCTCGCCTATGATGATGGCCCGGGCGCCGGAAAAGAAGGCCATCAGGCCCCAGGCCGTGCCGCCGATGTGAAAGAGCGGCAGGACCACTTGCGTCACGTCGTCGTCGGACCAGGTACCGAGCTCCTTGGCGCCTTCGTGGACCTGCCAGAAAAGGTTCTCGTGGGTGGTCTCGGTGCCCTTGGGATGGCCGGTGGTGCCCGAGGTGTACATCTGCACGGCGGTGTCGCCGGGCTCGGGCGCGCTGTTGGGCTCGCCTGAACTCTGGCCGGCCAGCCAGTCCTTGTAGCTCGGCCATTCGGTGTGGCCGCCATCCAGCGCGATGATCTCGCGGATCGTCGTGAGCTCGCCCTGGATGCCCTCGACGACCTCGTAGAAGTCCTGGTCCACGAACAACACCTCGGCCTGGGCGTCGTTGATGATGAAGCTGATCTCAGGGGGCGCCAGGCGCCAGTTGACCGGCACCAGGGCGCCCCGGGTCTTGCTGGCGCCGAAGAAGATCTCGAAAAAGAGATCGCTGTTCTTGCCGATCTGGGCCACCCGCTGGCCCGGCCCGATGCCGGCTGCGGCGAGACCGTTGGCGACTTGGTTGGAGCGCTCGTGGAATTGGCCGAAGCTGGTCTCGCGGCCGGCGAACTCCCAGGCCACGCGGTCGGGCCGCAGCTGCGCCTGGCGCCGCGTCATGTCGGCCAGGGTCTCGATCTCCATACCACCGTCCCTCCCCTTGGCGTCTCCAACGGCTGCCGAGTGTACCTCTTCAATCGCCGCTTGCCAGCCCCTCGAACAGCGTCGTGATGCGCTGACGCTGGTTCTCGTCCAGGGTCCCCAGCAAGACCAGCCGACTGCCCGCCGCGGCGTTCGCGGCCTCGCCGATCTGCAAACGCCGCCCGACCAGTTGCACCAGACGCGGCCGCTCGGGGGCCGGGGCAAAACGCACGATGCCTTTGCCCCGCAGCACGCCCGCCGGCAGCTCGGCCAGGGCGGTACGGAATCGGGTCTCGTCGAGGCCGCCGGGCCAGGTCAATTCGACGCTGGCAAAGGGATGTTCGGGCTCGTGATGGTGACCGCCCTGGGGCACCTTTTCGAGGCCGCGGCCGAGCAGCAGCGCCAGCGGCGCCGCCGCGTACTCGGTCTCGACGAGCGCCGCCTCGGGCGCCAACTCGGCCAGCCAGGCCCGAAGCTCGGCCCGCGCGGCGGCATCCACCAGATCGCACTTGTTGAGCAGCACCACGTCGGCTGCCTTGAACTGGCGCTCGACGGTGTCGCTGAGGCGGGGATCGGCGGCGCGTTCGCGGATCTCGGCGGCGTCGGCCAGCACGATGGTGGCGTCGGGGGTGAGTTCGGGATGCAGGATCGCGACCTCGGCGATGGGCCTGGGATCGGCCACGCCGCTGGCCTCCACCAGCAGGTGCTCGGGTTTGTCGGCGCCTTGCATCAGGCGCATGACGGTGATCAAGAGGTCGTCGCCCAACGAGCAGCAGATGCAGCCGTTGGCCAGCGTGATGGTGTCGCCGCCATGCTCGACGATCAAATCCCCGTCGATGGCCAGGTCGCCGAAATCGTTGACCAGCACGGCATAGCGCACGCCGCCGGCCTGGCGCAGCAGGTTGTTCAGCAGCGTCGTCTTGCCGGCCCCGAGAAAGCCGCCGATGACCGAAAGCGGAACCAGGGGTGCCATGACCGGCGGCGGCTAATCGGCGGCGGCGAAGACCCGGCCGCCCAGCACCGTGCCCCAGACCGGTACGTCACGTAGTGTTTCGGGCGCCACCAGCAGTGGGTCGTCTTCGAGCACCGCGAAATCGGCCCGCTTGCCGACCTCGATGGAGCCGATCTCGTGGTCCAGCTTCAAGGTATAGGCGGCGCCCTGGGTGATGGCGTAAAGGGCGTCGGCCGTGCTGATGCGCTCCTCGGGCCCCAGCACCTGGCCCGAAGCCGTCAGGCGATTTACGGCGCACCAGGCGGTAAAAAGCGGCCCCAAGGGCGTCACCGGGGCGTCGGAATGGATGGCAAAGGGCACGCCCCAGCGCTTGGCCGTGTTGGCCGCATCCATGCGCTTGGCCCGATCGGGTCCCAAGGTGGTGGCCAGGTGCTCGTCGCCCCAATAGTAGATGTGGTTGGCAAAGAGATTGACGCAGATGCCGAGGCGCGCCATGCGGCGGAACTGGGCCTCGTCGGCCATCTGGCAGTGCTGCAGGGTGTGGCGGTGGTCGGGCCGGGGCGAACGCGCCAGCACCGCCTCGACGGCCTCGATGGCGAGTTCCGAGGCCTCATCGGCGTTGGCGTGGATGAAGACCTGCAGGCCGCCGTCATGATAGCCGCCGAGCACCTCCTCGAGCTCGTCCGGCGTCACGTTCCAGACGCCGTTGGCGGCGCCGTTGTAGTAACCCGGCCACTTGAGCCGCCCCGTGAAGCCCTGGATCGAGCCGTCGGTGACCAGCTTGACGATGCCGAAGTGGAGTTTTTCGTGGTTGAGCTTCTTGAGCTCGTGCACCCTGGCCACGCCATCACGAGCCGGCATCGAGGAGCCGCCGAAAGCCGGCACGATACGAAAACGAAAATCCTCGCGCCGGGTGCATTCGAGCATGCTGGCGACGGCCTCGTCGGGGGCTGCGTTGTAGAGATCGGTGGCGGTGGTGACGCCGGTCTGGCAGGCGATGCGGCCGAAGTTCTCCAGCGACTGGGGCTCGCCCACCTCGGAGAAATAATCCACCCCCATGGTGCTCAGCGCCATGAACTTGGCGGCCATCTCCTGCAATTCGCCGTTGGGCTCGCCGGCCGCGTCCTTGACGATGCCCTCGACGTTGGTGGCGGCCGTGATGTTGGCTCCCTCCAGGACCGCCGAGTTGACGTTCATGATGTGGAAGTTGGAATGCACCACGGCCACCTGGCGGCGCTGGGAGACGGCGTCGAGATCCTGGCGGTTCATGCGCCGGCCCTCGAAATAGATGGGATCGAAGCCCCAGGCCACCAACGGCGCGTCTGCGTCCGGCATTTCGCTTTCCACCTGGCAGAGCCGCTCGACCACCGCCTCGATGCTGGTCAGGCCTTCGTGTAGCTGGCCGTCGGGTCCCGTGCGGGCATGGGAACCGGCGTACTGGTAGCGCCAGATGCTGCCCTCCATGAGGTGGCAGTGGCCTTCCACGAACCCCGGCAGCAGCACCTTGTCGGCAAAGCGCTCATCGAGCGTGTAGTCGCCCCAGCCGGCCAGCTCGTCGAGCCGGCCCACGCCCAGGATACAGCCCTGGCGCACGGCCACATGGCTGGCCTCGGGCTGGTAGCGGTTCATGGTGATTATTTTGCGCGCGCTGAAGACGGTGGTCTCGCCGGACATTCTTCTTCTCCGCAAACTGGGGATCGGGCAGTGTGTGCCGCCGCCGATCATGAACCTAGGACCAAGCCGCCTCAAGCGTCTGGTCCAGGGGCTTGGGCGCGGCTATATTTGGCGCCCCGTGAACCAGCATGCCGGAGAATCCCTGTGAAGTTCGATACCAAAGTCGTGCGCGCCGGAATCACCCCCGACCCCACCACCGGCTCGATCGTGCCGCCGATCTACGAGACCGCCACCTACGTTCTGCCCGAAGTCGGCCGCGACAAGGGTTTCGACTACACGCGCTCCTCCAACCCCACGCGCCAGGTGCTGGAAGCCAACCTGGCGGCCATCGAGGGCGGTGCCCATGGCATCTGCTTTTCCTCGGGCATGTCGGCCGTCGACACCTGCCTCAAGCTCTTGAGCGCCGGCGACCACGTGGTTTGCTCCGACGACGTCTACGGCGGCGTCTCGCGCCACTTCAACAAGGTGCTGGCGCGCTACGGCCTGACCTTTACTTACGTCGATTCATCGAGCCCCGACCTGGTGCGACAGGCCGTGCGGCCCGAGACCAAGATGCTCTGGGTCGAAACGCCGACCAATCCGCTGCTCAAGGTCACCGACCTGGACGCCATGTCGGCCATCGCCAAGGAACATGACCTCTACTTCGGCGTCGATTCGACCTTCGCCACGCCGGTTTTCCTCAGGCCGCTGGAGTTCGGCGCCGACATCGTCATGCACTCGACCACCAAGTACCTGGCCGGCCACAACCAGATCATCGGCGGCACCCTGATCACCAACCGCGACGACCTGCGCGACGAGTTCAAGTTCATCCAAAAAACCATCGGCGCCGTGCCCAGCCCCTTCGACTGCTGGCTGACGCTGGCCGGCATCAAGACGTTGCATTTGCGCATGGAGCGCCACGCCGCGAACGCCCAGAAGGTGGCCGAATACCTGGAAGCCCACGCCAAGGTGGCCTCCGTCAGCTACCCCGGCCTCCCCTCCCACCCCCAGCACGCCGTGGCCAAGGCCCAGATGTCGGGCTTTTCCGGCATGATCTCGTTCGAGCTCAAGGGTGGTATTCCGGCCGGCACGACGCTGATGAACACGGTCGAGCTTTGCGCCCTGGCCGAAAGCCTGGGCGCCGTCGAGACCATGATCACGCATCCGGCGACCATGACCCACGCCGAGGTGCCGGCCGAGGACCGTCACGCGCGTGGGCTAAGCGACGGCCTGGTGCGCTTGAGCGTCGGCATCGAAGACGCCGACGACATCATCGCCGATCTCGATCAGGCCCTGGCGGTGGCTTAAGCCGCGGGGGCGGCGCCCCTTATTCGCCCTCGAATTCGCACAGCGTCATCACCTTGACGTCGAGCGCTTCGAGCCGTTGGCGGCCGCCGATGTCGGGCAGGTCGACGACGAAGCAACACCCCACCACCTCGCCGCCGGCCTGGCGGATCAGCTTGACGGCGGCCTCGGCGGTGCCGCCGGTGGCGATCAGGTCGTCGACCAGCAGCACCTGATCGCCGCGGCGCACCGCGTCCTGGTGCATCTCGACCTCGTCGGTGCCGTACTCCAGCTCGTACTCCTCGGAGAAGGTCTTGTGCGGCAGCTTGCCTTTCTTGCGCACCGGCACGAAGCCGACGCTCAATTGATGGGCCACGGCGCCGCCCAGGATGAAGCCCCGGGCCTCGATGCCGGCGACCACGTCGATGCGCTGGCCGGCATAGGGCTGGACCAGCTCGTCGACCACCTTGCGGAAGCCGAAGGGGTCCTGGAGCAGCGTCGTGATGTCGCGGAACATGATCCCGTCCTGGGGGTAGTTCGGGATGGTGCGGATACGGGATTTGATCGGCATGGTCGCCTCCGGGCCGGCCTTCAGGCGCCCAGCACGCGGCCGGCGACGGCGTCGAGCTTTGCCGCCAGGGCCGGATCGCGCGCCTCGGGCTGGGTGATGATGGCGAATTCGAGCGCCCTGTCGCAGCCCGCCGGGCAGGCCTCGGGGCGGCTTGCCAGGGCCGGTGCGACTTCCGCGACCAGGCTGCGGGCGTGCTCGGCGTTGGCCAGCAGCACGCGGATGATGTCGGCCACCTCGACGTTGTCGTGGTCGGGGTGCCAGCAGTCGTAGTCGGTGACCATGGCCACGGTGGCATAGCAGATCTCGGCTTCGCGGGCGAGTTTGGCCTCGGGCATGTTGGTCATGCCGATGACGTCGCAGTTCCATGAGCGGTAGAGGTTGGATTCGGCCAGGCTGGAGAACTGCGGCCCCTCCATGGCGAGGTAGGTGCCGCCGCGCACCATGTCTACGTCGCAGGCCTTGGCGGCGGCCTCCAGGGCATCGCCGAGCCGGCTGCAGACCGGGTGGGCCATCGAGACGTGGGCCACCAGGCCGGAGCCGAAAAAGCTTTTTTCGCGGGCGAAAGTGCGGTCGATGAACTGGTCCGCCAGCACGAAGCGGCCCGGCGGCAGATCCTCGCGAAACGAGCCGCAGGCCGACACCGAGACGATGTCGGTGACGCCGGCGCGCTTCAGGGCGTCGATGTTGGCGCGGTAATTGACCTCGCTGGGCGGGATTTTGTGGCCGCGGCCGTGACGCGGCAGGAAGACCAACTCGGCATCGCCCAGCCGGCCTTGCAAGAGGGCGTCAGAGGGCTGGCCGAAGGAGCTTTCGACGCTGACCCATTCGGCCCCAACGAGTCCCTCGATGTCGTAGACCCCGGAGCCTCCGATGACGCCGATTCGTGCTTTCGTGCCTTGATCGCCCATTCTGCCGCCCTATTGATTGCCGATTGCCAAACCCGGGCGGCAGATTAGCGGGGAAAACCCAGCCCGACTATGCCCTAATGCACGTCGGCCCAGACCCGGCGCTTGGTCAGGTAGAAGAGCCCGGTCAGGATGATGAGAAAGATCATCACCTTGAAGCCCAGCCGCTTGCGCGCCTCGAGGGTGGGCTCGGCCGCCCACATCAGGAAGTGGACCACGTCGTGGGACTGCTGCGCCACGGTCGCCTTGGTGCCGTCGGCGTATTCCACGCCCTCGTCGAAGATGGGCTCGGGCATGGCGATCTGGTGCCCCGGGAAATAGGGGTTGTAGGCCATGCCCTCGGCCAATTCCACGCCCTCCGGGGCTTCGCGGTAGCCCGAGAGCAGCGAATAGATGTAGTCGTGAAAGCCCGGTCGGGCCTTGACGATGAGCGAAAGGTCCGGCGGCAGGGCGCCGTTGTTGGCCGACCGGGCGGCGTTGGCGTTGGGGTAGGGATCGAGGAAATAGTCCGAAAGCCGGGCCGGCCGGTCGAACATCTCGCCCTCGTCGTTGGGCCCGTCCTGGACCTCGAACTCGGCGGCAAAGGCCTTGGCCTGGTCCTGGCTCAGCCCGATCTCGGTGAGATTCCGAAAGGCGATGTATTCCAGGCCGTGGCAGCCGGCGCAGACCTCCTGGTAGACCTGCAGCCCGCGCTGCAGCGCCGCCCGGTCGAAAGTGCCGAAGAAGCCTTCGAAGGTCCAGCCCGGCGATTTGGGTTTTTCGACCACGCCCGAGGCCTGGGCCGGGGCGGCGGAAAGCGCCAGGGCGGCCAGAGCCGCCAGCAGCGTGGCCTTCATGCCGAGCGCCTTCATGGCCCCGCCTCCGCTTTGGCGGCGTCCGGTTTTCGCGCCTTGTCGAGCACCGCCTGGGCGATCGAATCGGGCAACGGCTTGGGCGTTTCGAGCCAGCCCACCAGCGGCATGACGAGGAGGAAATGGGCGAAATAGTAGGCCGTGGCGATGCGTCCGATGAGCACGTAGTAGCCCTCGGCCGGGTTGGCGCCGATCCAGCCCAGCACGATGCAGTCGATCACCAGGATCCAGAAAAACTGCTTGTAGATGGGCCTGAAGGTGGACGAGCGCACGCGCGAGGTGTCGAGCCAGGGAATGACGAACAGCACCGCCACCGCGGCAAACATCAAGATCACGCCGCCCAGCTTGTCAGGCAAAGCGCGCAAAATGGCGTAGAAGGGCAGGAAATACCATTCCGGCACGATATGCGCCGGCGTGGCCATGGGATTGGCCGGAATGTAGTTGTCGGGATGGCCCATGTAGTTGGGCCGGTAGAAGACGAAATAGGCCAGCACCAGCAGGAAGACGCCCAGCCCCACCAGATCCTTGGTGGTGTAGTAGGGATGGAAGGGCAGGGTGTCCTGTGGGCCCTTGATCTCGATGCCGAGCGGATTGTTCGACTTGTGTACGTGCAGCGCCCAGATGTGCACGATGACCACGGCGGCGATGACGAAGGGCAGCAGGTAATGCAGGCTGTAGAAGCGTTTGAGCGTCGAGTTGTCGACGGCGAAGGCGCCCCACAGCCAGATCACGATGTCCTCGCCGACCAGCGGCACGGCGGAAAACAGGTTGGTGATGACGGTGGCGGCCCAGAAGCTCATCTGGCCCCAGGGCAGCACGTAGCCCATGAAGGCCGTAGTCATCATCAGCAGCAGCAGGATGACGCCCAGCCCCCAAAGCAGCTCACGGGGATACTTGTAGGAGCCGTAATAGAGGCCGCGGAAGATGTGCACGTACATGCAGAAGAAAAACAGCGCACTGGCGTTGGCGTGGATGTAGCGGATCAGCCAGCCATAGTTGACGTTGCGCATGATGTGCTCGACGCTGCCGAAGGCGAGGTCGGAGTGCGGCACGTAGTGCATGGCCAGCACGACGCCGCTGACGATCTGGATGACCAGGGCGATGCCGGCCAATGATCCGAAATTCCACCAGTAGCTCATGTTCTTCGGCGAGGGATAGTTGGTGCCGACCGAATCGTTGATGAAGGTGAAGATCGGCAGCCGGTACTCGATCCAGTTGACGACCGCTTGTGTGATACCGCGGGATGCCATGATCCGCCCCTAACCCAGCTTGACGGTGGTGTCGTCGAGGAACTCATATTTCGGCACCTCGAGGTTGGTCGGTGCCGGCCCCAGGCGGATGCGGCCCGAGGTGTCGTAGTGCGAGCCGTGGCAGGGACAGAACCAGCCCCCGAATTTGCCCTTGGGCTCGGTGTCCTTCTGGCCCAGCGGCACGCAGCCGAGATGGGTGCAGACGCCGACCATGACCAGCCACTGGGGTTTCTGCACGCGCTCGGCATCGCTTTCGGGATGCGGCAGCTCGGCGCCGTCGTCGGCCCGGGCCTGGGCGATTTCCTTCTCCGTGCGGTAGCGCACGAAAGCCGGCTTGCCGCGCCACTTGACGGTGATGGCCTGGCCCGGCTCGAGGGGCGAGAGATCGACCTCGATCGAGGCCAGCGCCAAGACGTCGGCGGTGGGATTCATCTGGTCGATGAAGGGCCAGGTGGCCAGGGCGGTGCCGACGGCGGTGAAGGCGCCGGTCGCTATATAGAGGAAATCACGCCGGGTGGTGCCCTCGGCGGGATCGGAATCGGGTGTTGTGGTCGACATCAACTAACCATCCAATGGCGGGCCATTCAGCCCCGGGGCTGGAGTTGGGCGCCCTTTTTTCATGAATCCGGCGCCATGTCCAGAGTCCCAGGCCGTGGCGGGTGGCGGCCTTTGAAGCCTGTCCCCACTCGGCGATTGTTCTAAAGTGCAGGTCCTGCCCGAGGAGATGCCATGGCCACGGCAAAAGGCGACAAACAACGCCTCCAGGCTCGGACCCGGTTCTAGAGCATGTCGAGGACGAATTCAGCGCTTGCCCCCTGCCGCCCGGCGCAAAATGGCCCTGAGGCCGCGCCGATATGTCCCTGTGGCGCCCCTCCCCGTCCCGGGCACGGCGGAACATATTTCCGGGCGTCTGGGCAAGGCTTGGCCGAAGGGTCGGTTCTTGCCCTCGGCAGAATTTTCAAGACGTTGATTTTAAATGATTTTTTGCTGGCACGGGGCTTGCTAAATAGGTAGCGGGCAGTGGGCTTATTCGAGCCGCAAACGGTCCACGGCCCAGGGAAGACCCATCAGAGGTCATCGCACCAAGATAGGGAAAGACCCATGACATCCACCCCAGCCAACGCCGAATGGGCGTATCAGGCGTCAGCGCGCAGGATCCCGACCGACTATGTCGCGACGGTCCAGCCGATGGCGTCAGCGGCTCCCGAACCTGAACCGGGCAACCGGTATCAGGGCATCGTCTCGCGCTACAATGTGGGCACGATGACCGGGACCGAAGCAGTGCGGTTCGCCAACGACCTCATTGCGACGGGCGTGGAAGAAACCGATGCCCTTGCCGTCACGCTGCCCATCACCAGCCGCAACCTGTTGCTGTCGGTGGGTAAGGCCAGCACGGCTCCCAAGACCGAGAACTGGAACGACGTGGTGCGCCATCATCAGGCCCAGCACGAACTGGCGCAACGACGCGCCAGCAAGAATTACGCGTATCAGCTCGAGCGGCTGATCACGCTGGCTCAGGACCTGCAGGAGGCTGAAGCAGCCTGAGCCACCTTGCCGCCTCCCCAGACGGATACCAAGGGCCGGCTAAACGCCGGCCTTTCCTTTTGCGGCTGCCAGCTGCACCAGCTTCTCCAGGCAGGCTTCCCGCCCGGCCTGAAAGTCACCGTCGAGCCACCAGTCCTCGGCGGCGGCCAACAGGCAACCGACCTGGGGGCCAGGGCTGATGCCAAGCGCCAGCACATCGTCACCGTCGACGGGCAGAACCGGCACCGTCCAGTCGTTGGCCAGGGCCAGATGCGCCGCCCAGCGCCCGTCTTCGGGACGTTCGGCCCAGCGCAGGTAGGCGGCATCGGCAAAACCCTCGGCCCCCAGACCATAGACGGCCCGGCGCGCACCTGCCGGGTCGAGGTCGGTCTCCAGCGTGGCCTCGGCCAGGGCCCGGAGCCGCTCGCCCTGGGCCCGCGAGAGCTTGAGGCGGCGGGCCAGGCTTTGCGCTCCAGCGCCGTCGACGGCCAACAGCGCGCCCAGGCGGCGCAGCGGGTCGGGATCGTCGCCATCCAGCCCTACCAGCCCGGCCAGGCGCCGCAGCCTGCGCGCCTCGGGCACTATCTCGGCCAGGATGTCGCAGTCCGCCATGACATTCAGCGCCGGCCCCGGATCCCGGGCCGCCAGCAGCTTCAAAAGCTCGGCCGCCACCCGTTCCGCCGACAGCCTCGACAAGCCAGCCCGGGCCTGACGGCAGGCGGCCAGGGCCGCGGCATCGATGGGCGGCCGGCCGAAATGGGCGTAGAAGCGGAAAAAGCGCAGGATGCGCAGATAATCCTCCTTGATGCGCTGTTCGGCCTGGCCGACAAAGCGCACCCGGCCGGCCTCGAGGTCGGCGCGGCCCTGGCAAGGGTCGTAGAGCGTGCCGTCGGCATCGAGGTATAGCGCGTTCATGGTGAAGTCGCGGCGCCCGGCGTCGGTCAGCCAGTCGCCCTCGAAGGCCACCTGGGCGTGGCGTCCGTCGCTTTCGACGTCGCGCCTGAGCGTCGTGATCTCGAAGTGGCGCCGGCCGCTGACGGCGGTGACGGTGCCGTGCTCGAGACCGCTGGGCAGGGCCTTGAGGCCGGCCGCCGTCAGCCGTTCCATGACGCGCTCGGGCGGCTCCGGGGTGGCCAGGTCGATATCGCCGTCAGCCGGCACCGGCCTTCCCAGCACGGTGTCGCGCACGGCGCCGCCGACGTAGCGCACCGGGGCGCCGCCGGCCGTCAGCGCCGCCATCACTGCCGTGCTCTCGGCCGCCAGCATCCAGGGCGCGGGCGCCAGGCGGTCGACCGGCTGCATGGGGCTCACTACTTCCTGCTGCCCGGGACGATGCGGCCATCCTCGAGCCGGGCCGGCGTGTAGTCGCCCTCGATACTGTCGACGGTGGTGAAGCGGACGATGAAAAGCGAGGCGATCAACAACACCACGCCGACGATGGTCAGCCACATCCAGGGTGCTTCGCGCCAGCCCTGTTGCTGGCCGTGGCGGCGCAGCCGGCCCAGCCCTATCCACAGCCCGTAGGCCAGGAAGGGCAGCAGGAAGGGAATGGCGTACTTGAGGATTTTCCAGATCATGGCGCCGCCACTTTGCCGTGGAGTTTGCCGTAGAGGTTGACCAGCATGCCCGCCGTGGCCCCCCAGATGAAGCGTTTTTGGTAGTTGATGACATAAAACTGCCGGCGCTGGCCCTGCCAGATCTGGCTGCGGCGTTCGTGGTTGGCCGGGTCGAAGACGAAAGCCAGCGGCACCTCGAAAACCTCCGCCACTTCGAAATCGTCGAGCTCGAGGGTATAGCCGGAATCGACGAAGCCCACCACCGGCGTGATGCGAAAGCCGGTGCCGGTTTCGTAGGTGTCAAGGAACCCCAGAATTTCCACCAGATCGGGCTGGATACCGATCTCCTCGTCGGTCTCGCGCAATGCCGCGGCCACGGCGTCGGCGTCGACGCTCTCGATGCTGCCGCCGGGGAAGCTGATTTGGCCGGCGTGGTCGTTGAGATGTTCGGTGCGCTGGGTCAGCAGGACCGAGGTGCCGTCCCGGCGCTCGACCAGCGGCACCAGCACGGCGGCCGGCTTCATGGCGCGGCCGTCGAGGCTTGAGCGATAATCGGGATTGAGATCGAAATCGCCGCGCAGATCGCCGCTGCCGCTGCCGCTGTCCGCGTCGTCGAGGGGATGGAGGCTGCTCTCCAGGCGCACACGTAGATCCCGCATAGGGCTAGTCATCGAGCCGGCCCAGGTCGAACCAGGTGCCGGCGCTCCGCACCGCCAGCACCGGTCCCTGGGCGCCCGGGCGCTCGATGCCATGGTCGACCAGTTGGTAATAGACCGCCCGCCCGATCAGGGCCTCGAGGCCGTCGCGCACCAGCACGTAGGGTGCCGGCCCGCCGCTCACGGCTTCGTGATCGACGCGGATGGGATGGCGGGCATCGGCCGTGACCTCGTCGTCCAGGTTGGTGCGGAAGGTCAGGCGCTGGCCCTGGCCCTGGCCCGTGACATTGAGTTCCACCGCCACGAAGGGCGCGTCGTCGACCTGGATGCGGCCCTTCTCATAGGGCGTCTCTAGGTAGTAGTGACCGTCGTTTTCACGCTTCAGCACGCTGGCGAACAGCTTGACCAGTGGTTTGCGGCGGATCGGCGAAGCGTGATAAAACCAAGTTCCATCGCGGCCGATGCGAATGTCGATGTCAGCCCACATTGGCTCCCCGGGGGGAGCGGCAGTAGGCCGACGTCCACCGCTTGCTGCGGGGCCCATTTGATCCCCGTGCAAAAAAGCCGCCCAGGCGGCGGCATCGCTGGGTGTTTTCGACATGGCCGTCATTTTCGTGGCGAATTCGGAGGTAACGGTGAGTATACCCGACCAGACCGAGACGGCCAGCGCCCCGGCCGCGGCCCCGGCGCCGGCCTCCTCGACGATGGCCACCGGCGCCGATCTGGCGGCCGAGATCGAACGCCTGGGCGAGCGCCTGAAAGCGGTGCGGGCAAGCATCGGCCGGGTCATCTTCGGCCAGGTCGAGGTCGTCGATGAGACCCTGATCACCCTGCTGGCCGGCGGCCATGCCTTGCTGATCGGCGTGCCCGGCCTGGCCAAAACGCGACTGGTGGAGACCCTGGGCACGGTGCTGGGGCTGAGCGAGAAGCGGGTGCAGTTCACGCCCGATTTGATGCCGGCCGACATCATCGGCTCCGAGGTGCTGGAGGAGAGCGAGAGCGGCCGGCGCTCGTTCCGTTTCATCTCCGGGCCGGTGTTCTGCCAGTTGCTGATGGCCGACGAGATCAATCGCGCCAGCCCGCGCACCCAATCGGCGCTGTTACAGGCCATGCAGGAGAAGCAGGTCTCGGTGGCCGGGCAGCGCCACGACCTGCCGCAGCCTTTCCACGTCCTGGCGACCCAGAACCCGCTCGAGCAGGAGGGCACCTACCCGCTGCCCGAGGCCCAGCTCGACCGCTTTCTCATGCAGGTCGACGTGGGCTATCCCGACCTGGCGGCCGAGCGCGAGATGTTGATCGTCACCACCGGCATGGCCGAACAGACGCCCGTCGAGGTGATGAGCGCGGAAGACCTGATGGCGGCCCAAAGCCTGGTGCGCCGGGTGCCGGTGGGGGCGGCGGTGGTCGAGGCCATCCTGACCCTGGTGCGGGCCGGCCGGCCCGATCAGAGCGAGCTCGACGAGGTGCGGCGCCACGTCGCCTGGGGCCCCGGCCCCAGGGCCAGCCAGGCGCTGATGCTGGCGGTCAGGGCGCGGGCCATTCTCGATGGCCGCCTGGCGCCCTCGCTCGATGACGTCGTGACGCTGGCGCCGCCGACCTTGAGGCACCGCATGGCCGTCAACTTCGCCGCCCGGGCCGAGGGCGTCAGCGTCTCCTCGGTCATCGAGCGGCTGATCGATCCTTTCCGTTAAGCGGGTGGGGGGCAGCGCCATGCCAACGGGCATGCGCCAGCAAGCCGAGCAGCTTGCCGCCACCTTGCCGCCGCTGCTGGTGGCGGCCGAACGCGTTGCCGCCACCGTGGCCCAGGGCGTCCATGGGCGCCGCCGCGTCGGCCAGGGCGAAAGCTTTTGGCAGTTCCGCCAGTACCAGCCCGGCGACGAGGTGCGGGCCATCGATTGGCGCGCCACGGCCAAGTCGGAACGCGTCTTCGTGCGCGAACACGAATGGGAGGCGGCCCAGAGCGTCTGGCTGTGGCCCGACGCCTCGCCCTCGATGCACTATGCCTCGGCCGGCGCCCCCGTCGCCAAGGTCGAGCGGGCGACGCTGCTCACGCTGGCGCTGGCGGCGCTGCTGCTGCGGAGCGGCGAGTTCGTCGGACTGTTGGGCGTCGACCGGGTGCCGACCTCGGGCCGGGCGGCGCTGGCCCGCCTGGCCGCCAGCCTGCACGCCCGGGCCGGCGCAGGCCCCAGCCTGCCGCCCGCCGAGCCCCTGCCGCGCTATGCCCGGGTGGTGCTGATCGGTGATTTCCTGTCACCGGTCGCGGACATCGAAGAGTGCGTGCGCCACTTTGCCGCCAACGCCGTCGACGGCCACCTGCTGCAGCTGCTGGACCCGGCCGAGGAGGATCTGCCGTTCACCGGCCGCACCCGCTTCGAGGGACTGGAGGGCGAGCCGAGCTACCTGGTCAGCCGGGCCGAGACGCTGCGCCAGGCCTACGGTGCCCGCCTGGCGGCGCACCACGAGGACCTGCTGACGCTGAGCCGGGGCGTCGGCTGGACGCTGGCCCGCCACCGCACCGATCGGGCGCCGGAAACGGCGCTGCTGGCGCTCTACCAGGCGCTGGCCGGCAAGGAATAGGTAGCCGTGCTCAGCCTCGGAACCCTGGCCTTCGCCACGCCCTGGATGCTGCTGGCCCTGACGGCGCTGCCGCTGCTTTGGTGGCTTTTGCGCCTGACGCCGCCGGCGCCGCGCCGCGTTGTCTTTCCCGCCATCCAACTGCTGCGCGGGCTGGTGGCGCCGCAGGAGACGCCGCATAGCACGCCCTGGTGGCTGTTGCTGCTGAGGTTGCTCATCGCCGTGCTGATCATCGCCGCCCTGGCCCAGCCCCTGCTCAACCCCGGCAGCCGCCTGGGCCCGCGGGGTGCCGTGCTGCTGGTGGTCGACGACGGCTGGGCGGCGGCGGCGGACTGGCCGCGCCGCCGTGCCAGCCTCGACAAGCTGTTGGCCGAGGCCGAGCGCAAGGGCCGCCCGGTGCTGTTGCTGACCACGGCGCCGCCGGCCGGCGGCGGCGCCTTACAGGTCTCCGAGGTGATGCCGGCGGGCGCCGCCCGCGAGCTGGTGGCGGCGCTCGAGCCCAAGCCCTGGCCGGTCGACCGTGCCGCCGCCCGCCGGGCCATCGCCGAGCTTGACCTGGGCGGCCCGGCCGACGTGGTTTGGCTCAGCGACGGCTTGCAGGCCATGCCCGGTGGCGACGCCGCCATTCTGCTGGCCGAGCGCCTGCAGCGCTTGGGACCGGTGCAACTGGTGGCACCACGGCCGGCAGCCCTGGCCAAGGTGCTGCTGCCGCCAGAGGCCGTCGGCACGCTGCTCTCGCTGCGAGCCTGGCGGGCGCCGACGGCGGCGGCCGAAACGGTCTGGCTGCGGGCGCTGGGCCAACGTGGCCAAGTGCTGGCGCGCCAGCGCCTCGAGTTCGCCGCCGCTTCCCAACATGCCGAACAGGTGCTGGAGTTGCCGGCCGAGATGCGCAACCGGCTGGCCCGGCTGGAGCTCGAGAACGCCGGCACGGCGGCCGGCGTGGTGCTGCTCGACGAGCGCTGGCGGCGCCGCCCGGTGGGTCTTGTTTCGGGCAGCGCGAGCGGCCCCGACCAGCCGCTCTTGTCGAGCCTCTATTACCTCGAGCGCGCGCTGGCGCCTTTCGCCGAGATCCGCCAGGGCAAGGTGGCCAAACTGCTGGCCCGGCGGCTGGCCTTGCTGGTGCTGGCCGATGTCGGCCAGGTCGTCGGCCCCGACCGGGCCCGCATCGAGGATTGGCTTGACCGGGGCGGCGTGCTGGTGCGTTTCGCCGGTCCGCGCCTGGCCGAGCAGGCCGACGATCTGGTGCCGGTACCGCTGCGCGTCGGTGGGCGCAACCTGGGCGGCGCGCTGACCTGGACCCAGCCGGTGCGGCTGGCGCCCTTCGCCGCCACCAGCCCCTTCGGCGGCCTGGTGCCGCCGGACGACGTGCTGGTATGGCGCCAGGTGTTGGCTCAGCCCTCGCTGCAACTGGGCTCGCGCACCTGGGCTCGCCTGGCCGACGGCACGCCGCTGATCACCGCCGAGCGCCGCGGCCGGGGCTGGATCGTGCTCTTTCACACCAGTGCCGACACCAGTTGGTCCAACCTCTCGCTCAGCGGCCTCTTTGTCGCCATGCTGCAGCGCATCGTGGCCCTGGCCGAGGGCGTGCCGGGTGCCGCCACGACGGCCTTGCCGGCGCTCAGCGTGCTCGATGGCTTCGGCCGGGCAGAGGCCCCGCCGGCCACCGCCCGTCCCATCGCCGTCAGCGAATTGCAGGAAGCCGGGCTCGACGGCGTGGCGGTCGGGCCGGTTCATCCGCCGGGTCTTTACGGCAGCGCCCAGGCCCGCCATGCCCTTAACCTGGGCCCCTCGGTGGGCCATCCGGCGGCCCTGGCCGGTCTGCCCCAGGGCATCACGGTGTCGGGCTTCGCGGCCAGTCGCGAGGTTGATCTCAAGCCCTGGCTGTTGGCCGCGGCGGTGCTGCTGACGCTGATCGAATTTCTCCTCAGCCTGGGGCTGAGGGGCCTGTTGCAGAGCCCGCTCGGCCGCCGCGCCACGATACTGGGCGCCATCACGCTGGTGCTCCTGGCCCAGCCCCAGGCGGCCCGCGCCCAGGCCACCGACGACGAGTTCGCCCTGGCCGCCACGCTCGAGACCCGGCTGGCCTACGTCATCACCGATTTCGCCGAGATCGACGAAATGAGCCGGGCCGGCCTGAGCGGGCTGACGCGTCTTCTCGATCGGCGCACGGCGGTCGAGGGCGGCGAGCCGCTGGGCGTCGACCTGGAGCTCGACGAGTTGGTCTTCTTCCCGCTGCTCTATTGGCCCGTGCTGCCCGAACAGCGCCAACTCAGCCCGGCCGCCCTGGCCAAGGTCGACGCCTTCATGAAGAACGGCGGCACCATCCTCTTCGATACCCGCGACGAGCAGATGCTGGTGTCCCAGCCCGGTTTTGGCCGCCTGGGGGCCGGCAGCCCGGCCCGGCAGCGCCTCAGGCAACTTCTCAACCGGCTCGACGTGCCGCCGCTGGTGCCGGTGCCGCAGCAGCATATCCTGACCAAGGCCTTCTACCTGCTGCAACAGTTCCCGGGACGCTGGAGCGGCGGCCCGGTGTGGGTCGAGCGCCATGCCGGCGGTGTCAACGACGGTGTTTCGGCGCTGGTCATCGGCAGCCACGATTGGGCCGCGGCCTGGGCCGTGGACGACCAGGGCCGGCCTCTGGCGGCGGTGGTGCCGGGCGGCGAACGCCAGCGCGAAACGGCCTTTCGCTTCGGCATCAACCTGGTGATGTACACGCTGACCGGCAACTACAAAAGCGACCAGGTGCACGTGCCGGCCATCCTGGAAAGGCTGGGGCAATGAACGGCGCCGTGGATGGCTCTGTAGCCTCTGTGGTCACCGGCTTCAGCGGCTTGATCTGGGCGCCGTTGCTGCCCTGGTCGTTGCTCGCCGGCCTCGGCGCCGGGGCGCTGATCATCGTCGGATATGCCGCGCTGCGGCGCGCCGGCGGCACGCTGTGGCGCCTGCTGGCCCTGTTTGTGGCCTTGTTGGCGCTGGTCAATCCCAAGCTGATCGAGGAACAGCGCCAGCCGTTGAGCGACGTCGTGGCCCTGGTGGTCGACCGCTCGGATAGCCAGGACATCGGCCAACGCCGGCAGGCGACGCACCAGGCCACCGCGGCCTTGCGTGCGAAACTAGAGGGCTTCAAAGGCCTCGAGATACGCGAGGTGGCCGCCGGCGGCCGCCACAGCCGGCTTTTCGCGGCCCGCGACGAGGCCCTTTCCGATGTTCCCCCCAACCGCCGGGCCGGCACCATCATGATCAGCGACGGCCAGGTCGACGACGTACCCCAGGCGGCCGCCGGCGAGGCCCCGGGTGGGCCGCTGCACGTGCTGTTGTCGGGCCGGCGCGATGAACGCGACCGGCGCCTGGTGGTGGTCGAGGTGCCGAGCTACGGCATGGTCGGCGATCCGCTGGCCATGACGCTGCGCATCGAGGATCGGGGTGGGCCGGCGGCGGCAGGGCGAGCTTCCGCTCGTGCCCTGGTGACGATCCGCCGCGACGGCGGAGCGGCGCTGAAGAGAAGCCTGGGGATCGGCCAGGACGTTCGCCTGCCCTTCGTGCTCGAGCACGCCGGGCGCTCCATCATCGAGATCGAGGTCGAGGCCGGCCCGGACGAGCTCAGCTTGCGCAACAACCGCGCGGCGCTGCTGCTTAACGGCGTGCGCGACCGCCTGCGGGTGCTGCTGGTCTCGGGCGAGCCGCACGCCGGCGAACGCACCTGGCGCAACCTCTTGAAGGCCGATCCTTCGGTCGATCTGGTGCATTTCACCATCCTGCGTCCGCCCGAGAAACAGGACGGTACGCCGGTCAACGAGCTCTCGCTGATCGCCTTTCCCATCCGCGAGCTGTTTGAGATCAAGCTGGCCGAGTTCGACCTCATCATCCTCGACCGCTACCGCCGCCGCGGCGTGCTGCCGCACGGCTATTTCCTCAACATCGCCAATTATGTCGAGGCCGGCGGGGCGCTGCTGGAGGCGGTCGGCCCCTCGTTCGCCGGCGCCATGTCGCTGTTTCGCACACCGCTGGCCAACGTCCTGCCGGGCCGGCCGACGGGCCAGATCCACCGCCAGGGCTTCAAGCCCCGGTTGGCCGCCAGCGGCTTGCGCCATCCCGTCATCGCCGACCTGACGCCCGGCGGCGACGGCGGCGACGGCGGCGAGCCGGATTGGGGCCGCTGGTTCCGCATGATCGACGCCGATGCCGAGAGCGGCGAGGTGCTGATGCGCGGCGTCGCCGAGCGGCCCTTGCTCATCCTCGACCGCGTCGGTGAGGGCCGGGTGGCACTGCTGCTCTCCGACCACGGCTGGCTCTGGGCCCGGGGCTTCGAGGGCGGCGGCCCCCAGGCCGAGTTGCTGCGCCGGCTGGCGCACTGGCTGATGAAGGAGCCCGAGCTGGAAGAAGAGGACCTGCGTGCGACGGCGGCAGGAAACAAGATCGACATCGTGCGGCGCAGCCTGAAGCCCGGCGCTGCTCCGGTGACGGTGACACCACCCGGCGGCGAGGCTTTCGAGGTGGATCTCGACGAGGGTCCCGGTGGTCGCGCCAGCGCCCGCATCGAGGTGACGCGTGACGGCATCTATGCCGTGACCGACGGTCGCCACAAGACGGTGGTGCCGGTGGGCGATCCCAATGCCCGTGAACTGATCGACGTGCGCGCCACGTCAGAGCTGTTGCGGCCGGCCACCCGGGCGCAGGGCAGCATCCGCTGGCTCGAGGACGGCCTGCCGCGCTTGCGCCGCGTGCGGCCCGGGCGCGACGTTGCCGGCAGCGACTGGATCGCCATCCACGACAACCAGGCCTACACCGTCGGCGGCGTCGAAGAGATGCCGCTGCTGCCGCCGCTGGCCGTGCTGATTCTGCTGCTGGGCGGCCTGATGGCGGCCTGGTATCGTGAGGGTCGGTAGCAGGAGATCGCCATGTCATTTTCCCTCGTCACCCTCGACCTCGATGGCGCCACCGGCTGTCTCGAATTGGACGGCCGTTGCTGGCCGCTGCGTGCCACCGCCGAGCGGCTGGGCTTCGAGCTGCCCAACGCCCTGATCGAGCTTTTCGCCGACTGGCCGGGTAGCCAGATCCGCTTGCAGAACCTAGCCGACCGGGCACCTCAAGACGCTCCCGAGCTGGCCCTGGAGACGGCCGGGGCGCAGCTGTTGGCGCCGCTCAGATACCCCGGCAAGGTGCTGTGCGCTGGGGCCAACTATTACGACCATCTGGCCGAGATGGGCAGCGAGGACACGCGCAAGGAAGCCCAGCGGCTCTTTTTCTTCTTCAAGCCGGCCCGGACCGCCGTGGTCGGACCCGGCGCCACGGTGAAAAAGCCCGGGCGGACCGAGATGTTCGATTGGGAGATCGAACTGGCGGCGGTGATCGGCAAGACAGTGAAAGACGTGGCCGAGGAAGATGCCATGGCGGCCGTGGCGGCCTATACCGTGGCCATCGATTTCTCCGCCCGCGACCTCAATTTCGCCCCCGAGACCTTCTACAAGCTGGATTGGGTGGCGGGTAAGGGCCAGGACACCTGCTGCCCCACCGGCCCGCGCCTGGTGCCGGCCGAGGCCATAAAGGATCCCCAGGACTTAGGGCTCAGGCTGGCCGTCAACGGCCAGACCAAGCAGGATTCGCGAACCTCGCAGATGATCTTCTCGATCGCCGAGCAGATCGCCGAGCTCTCGTCGATCATGACGCTGGAGCCCGGCGACCTCTTGCTCACCGGCACCCCGGCCGGCGTCGGATTCCCCCAGAAAACCTTCTTGGAGGTGGGCGACCGGGTGACCGCCGAGATCGAGGGCATCGGGGCATTGGAAGTCGAGATCACGGCGTAGCGGCGAAGACACCTCCCGGGCACCACGGTGCCGGTAAGGCGAGCCAGGGCGCCGGGCACCAGTTCACGGGCCAGTAGGCGGTCGGCCGCTTCGCCCGGCAACGCGATGTCGCCCGCCAGGCGGTGCGAGAATCCGAAACGCCGGTAGTAGCCCAAGTCACCGGTCAGCAGCACGGCGGCGTGGCCGGCGGCCTGGGCCGCCGCCAGGCCGCTGCGCACCAGGGCGCTGCCGAGACCGGCACCGGCGAATTCCGGGGCCACGGCCAGAGGGCCCAGGATCAGCACCTCGATCAGCTGGCCCGAGCGGTATTCGCGCACCGCGGCGGGCCAGAAGCGCAGACTGCCAGTGACCGTGTCACCGGCCAGCGCCACGCGGCCGAGCTCGGTCAGCGCTGCCCGGCCGGCGCGCAGCCGTTCGATGGGTTTCAAATCGGGCGAGGGAAAGGCCTGGGCCAGCAGGCGGGCGATGGCGGCGGCGTGCTCGGGCCGCTCGGGGGATATGCTGAACATGACGGGCTCCGACAAAAAAGGGTGCAAACGCACCCCTGTCGCGAAAGCCGGGTGCGCGCTAGGAGGCTGGACCGCCTCGTCGTCGCAGTGTGGTGCGCCGGATCGTCATGGCGGCGCATGTAGCATGGACGGGTCGCCGCCGCCAACCCCTTTTTGCCGCTCTGGACCGGCCGAACGAATCCCGCTAGCGTCCGGCAGCCCGCAAACCAACGCAGATAAGAAATGTTCTATGAACCCAAGGACGGCCACGGCCTGCCCCACAATCCCTTCAAGAGCCTGATCGTGCCGCGGCCCATCGGCTGGATTTCGACCATCAGCGCCGACGGCATCGCCAATCTGGCGCCTTTCAGCTTCTTCAACGGCGTTTCCGAGGCGCCGCCGGCGGTGATGTTCGCGGCCAACGGCAAGCTCGACCGGGGCCGCCTCAAGGACACCCTGACCAACGTCGAGGAGACCGGGGAATTCGTCGTCAACCTGGTCACCGAGGTGCTGACGGACGAGATGAACGCCACTTCGGCCCACGTCGATCCCGAGGTCGACGAGTTCGCCCTGGCCGGCCTGACGGCGACGCCTTCGCAACTCGTCAAGCCGCCCCGGGTGGCCCAGTCGCCGGCCCAGATGGAATGCCGCTACCTGCAGACCGTGGCGCTCGCCAGCTCCGATGCCGAGTGGCAGAACGCCGTGGTGCTGGGCGAGGTGATCGGCATCCACATCGCCGACGAGGCGCTGACGGCCGAGGGCAAGGTCGACGTCGCCCTGCTCAGACCGCTGGCGCGCCTGGGTTACATGGAATACACCGTCGTCGAGAAGGTCTTCAGCCTCGACCGGCCGGCCTGATCGAGGCGATATGACGGCTGAAGCGCCGCCCCAACGCGAGGGCGAGACACGTTTTTTACTGGCCAGCTTTTCGCTCGGCCACATGGCCAACGACTGGGCCCCGGGCGCGGTCTGGCTGATCGCCCCGGCCATCGCTTTCGACCTCGGCCTCTCGCCTTCCGAGCTTGGCTTGCTCATCACCATTTCGGCCATCGGCGCCTCGCTGGCCTACTTCCCGGCCGGCCTGCTGGCCGATCACGTGGCCCATCGTGGGCGCCTGCTGGCGCTCACCTTCTGGTGGGTGGCCATCGGCTTCTTCGCGGCCTCGTTCGCCACCTCGTTCTGGTCCATCGCCATCCTGCTGGCCCTGGCCGGGCTGGGCGACGCGGCCTGGCACCCCATCGCCACCGGCGTCTTGGCCAAGCGCTGGCCCGCCCGCCGCGGCGAGGCGCTGGGCGTGCATGCCATCGGCGGCAGCCTGGCGGTGGTGCTGGCACCGCTGGCGGTGGGGTATCTGTTGGCCGTGCTCGACTGGCGCGAGGCGCTGAGGATCTCGGTGCTGCCGGCCCTGATCATGGCCCTGGTCTTTACCGTCTTCATCGCCCGCCGGGTGCCGCCGTCCGACGACAGCGGCACCACGCGCGGCGACGTGGGCGCCTTCTTTGCCGTCTGGTTGCGACCGCTCGGCCTGGCCTTCCTGACCATGGTCGTCGCCTATCACATGTCCTTCACGGCGGTGATGAGCATGACGCCGCTCTATTTGCAGACCACGCACGGCTACAGCCCGGCCCAGGCCGGCACGCTGTTTGCCGTCGGCCTGCTGGCCGGCACCGTCGTGCTGCCCTGGCTGGGGCGGGTCTCGGACCGCATCGGCCGCAAGCGGGTGGTCGTGGTGATGACGTTTTTTGGCGGCCTGCTGGCCGCCGGTATCGCCTTCGCCGGCCCCGGCCCCGCCCTGCTGCTCACGGTGGTGGGCGCCATCGGCATGCTGGTCGGCGTGCGCGCCGTGATCCTCGCCCTGGCCGTCGATTTCGCGGCCAAGCGCGAAGGCACGACGCTGGGATTCGTTTTCGGCCTGATGGATGGGGTGGGAGCATTGGGGGCGGTTCTGGCCGGGCTGGTGGGCGAGGTCGATCTCAGCCGAGCCTTCCTGCTGGGCGGCGGCCTGGCGCTGGCCTCGGCGCTGCTGGCCTTGCTGTTGCCGCTACGCCGGGCGAGCGGTTGAACCTACGTCCGCAGGGCGCCAGAATGTTGCTGTCGGATCCAGGAGGAAAGAATGGGCCTATTGGTCGAAGGTCGTTGGCAGGCCGGCGGCAGGGACGCGCGCCAGACCGGGGGCCGATTCGTGCGCCAGGATGCGCAGTTCCGCGACTGGATCTCGGCCGATGGGTCGAGTGGCTTCGCGGCCCAGCCCGGGCGCTATCACCTTTATGTCTCTTTTGCCTGTCCCTGGGCCCACCGCACCCTGATCTTCCGCACCCTCAAAGGCCTGAAGGCCGCCATCGAGGTCTCGGTGGTGCATCCCTTCATGGGCGACGATGGCTGGAGTTTCGCGGCCGGCCAGGGCGTCGTGCCCGACCCCCTCAACGGCGCCGAGTTCATGCGCGACGTTTACCTGGCGGCGGCGCCTCGTTACAGCGGCCGTTGTTCGGTGCCGGTGCTCTGGGACAAAGAGCGGCAAACCATCGTCAGCAATGAATCTTCCGAGATCATCCGCATGTTCAACAGCGCCTTCGATGCCCTGATCCCGGCGGCTGAGGCGGCACTCGATTTCTATCCCGAGGAAATGCGGGGCGAAATCGATAGGATCAACACCGAGGTCTACGACAACCTCAACAACGGCGTCTACAAGTGCGGCTTCGCCACCACCCAGGAAGCCTATGAGGAGGCCCTTACGGCGCTATTCGGCACCCTGGAGAGGCTGGAAGAAGTCCTCGGCCGCCAGCGTTATTTGGCTGGCGGGCGAATAACGGAAGCCGACTGGCGGCTCTTTGCTACGCTCGTGCGCTTCGACGCCGTCTACGTCGGCCACTTCAAATGCAACCTCAAGCGTATCGAGGACTACCCCAACCTGAGCCACTATCTGCGTGAACTCTACCAGCTGCCCGGTGTGGCGCCGACCGTCAACCTCGACCACATCAAGCGCCACTATTACCAGAGCCACGCCACCGTCAATCCCACCGGCATCGTGCCGGCGGGGCCCGAGCTCGACTTCAGCCGCCCCCACGACCGCGGCCGTTTGGCGGCAGCCTGAGGCCCCACGAGGTTTCGTTACGTTCGGTGATGAAATGCGGGTTAAGCCGCGTCGCGTCCGGATTCGCTGTCCGCGGCTTCGTTGGCGGCTGTCGCCAACGCTGCCGGAGCCTCGCCTTGCTGTTCCGGCGTAGGCTGGTGCAGCTTCCCCGAATTAAGCGCCCAAAGAAAAAACACGACGCCAATGCCGCCAATCACCAGGATCAAAGACAGAATGATAAGCGCACTCGATGCCACGGTCCCAACCCCTCGTTGCTGCCGCCAATGTTACTTTTGGCGGCGGCGGATTTGTAGGTGAATCGTGTCCAAAATGAACAAGACCACGGAGCGCCGTCATTGCTCTGGCAAAATCGCGCGGCATCGTTCATGACTGGTTCAGCATCTCGAGTCTCTAGGAGTACCCCAAGAATGATCGACGCCCACTATTGGCCGACGCCGAACGGCTGGAAGCTGTCCATCGCCCTCGAGGAAATGGAGCTCGAATACCGCGTCGTGCCGGTGAACATCGGTGCCGGCGACCAGTTCGAGGCCGAATTCCTGGTCATCAGCCCCAACAACCGCATGCCGGCCATCGTCGACCACGACCCGCCCGGCGGCGGCGAGCCGGTCTCGGTGTTCGAAAGCGGCGCCATCCTGATCTATCTGGCCGAGAAGTGTGGCCGCTTCCTGCCCAGCGACCTGCGCGGCCGCACGCAAGTGCTGCAATGGCTGATGTGGCAGATGGGCGGTGTCGGCCCGATGTTCGGCCAGGCCGGGCATTTCCGCTTCTATGCCCCGGTGGCAGAGCCCTATGCCCAGGAACGCTACCGCAACGAAATGCTCAGGCTATACGGCGTGCTCGACCGGCGCCTGGAAGGGCGCGAGTTCGTCGCCGGCGATTATTCCATCGCCGACATGGCGATCTGGCCTTGGGTCATCACCTACAAGCGCCAGGAAGTGGATCTCGAGCAATTCGCCAACGTGCGGCGCTGGTACAAGGCCCTGCAAACCCGCCCGGCGCTACGCCGCGGCTACGACGTGGGCAAGGAATTCGGCAAGCCCGACGGCAATTGGGACGACGAGGCGCGCAAGCACCTGATGGCCCAGGCCAATCCCGGCAAGCAGTAAAGGGAGAGTGCGATGATCGAAGTCAACGGCATGGCCCACGTCATTCTCACCGTCAGCCAGTTCGAGGCGTCACGTGAGTTCTATTGCGAACTGCTGCCCTACCTGGGCATGCAGAAGGTCTTCGACGGCGACAACTTCGTCTATCACGTGGGCGGCCGCACGGCGCTGGGCATCCAGCGCTGTGCCGAAGAACACGAAGGCGAGCGCTTCGTCCAGAACCGCGTCGGTCTGCACCACGTCTGCCTGCGCGCACGTTCGCGCGATGATGTCGACAAGGCGGCGGAAAAGCTGCGCCAGATGGGTGCCTACATCGACCGCGGGCCGATGCAGCGCCAATGGGCGGAGGGGTACTACTTTTTCGTTTTCGAGGACCCGGACGGGATTCGTCTGGAGATCAACCACATCCCCGGCAAGGGGTTGTTGGAGGGCGACCGGCCGGCCAGCCCCAGCCAGGACCCGAACTGGGACCAGAACGCCTGAAGCGAGTCGGGATCAAGCGCTCGCTGCCGCACCCTCCGGGTCGTGGCGCCGCTCGTCGCCGGCGTAGGGGTCATAGAACTGCGCCGGCAGGCGGCGGCGACAGGGGCCGACATAGCTGCCGATTTCGATTTTCTCGGGCGGCTGGGCGATCAGGTTGCGGATCGTTGCCTCCAATTCGGCGGGAGATATGGGCTTGACCAGGATGTGGTCGGCGCCGGCCTTGATGGCTGCCGTGATGTGATTTCTGTGATGATCGTCGGTGGTCATGATGACCGGCAGGTGCGCTACCGGCGTGGTTTTGGGATCGCGCAGGTAGCGCAACACAACGAATCCCTTGCCGTCTTCGAGGGTGCGGTCGAGCAGCACGTAGTCGAGCGGCGCTTCATCTATCTCGGCCCGCGCCTCGACGGCATCGCCGGCCAGACGGACCTGGGAGATGCCGATGCGGCGCAACATGCTGGTCATCAGACGGCGGTAGCTCTGATCGTCATCGACGACGAGAAAGCGGAGCTCTTGCAGGTCAATTCGCTCGTCCATGTTCGGCGGCCTCGGCAAAGCGGTTTACCCAACCATTCACCTATCGTGAGAATCACTAAACCACGGAAATCGTTGATAATTCCTCAAGATTGTGCGGTCGACCCTGGTGGAAAGAAAAGGGCGCGCCGCGGCGCACCCCTTCCCCGGTAGCAAATTTCCCGGCGCTACCACATGGCGACGGGGTTGATGATCATCTGCACCGTGCCCTTGATGCGGGCCTGGCCCAGCACGAACATGAACTCGTGCACGCCTTCACGGGCCAGGCGGCCGGTGTTCATGGTCTCGAGGATGTAAATGCCGCCATTCTTGAGCATATGGACATGGCCGTAGAAGACCTTGTCGCCCTTTGGCGGGGGCACCACGTCGACGCCCCAGGTATCGGCACCGACGGCCATCGGGTTGAGCGAGGCCACGTAGGCCATGGCCTCGTTGTTGAGGCCGGGCTCGGACGAGACCCAGGCCTTAGGATCCGAGGCCAGCTTGCCGTCGGTCCAGCCGGTGTGGAACAGCACCACGTCGCCCTGGCGGATGCTGACGCCCTGGGCCTTGGCGGCGGCCTTGATGTCGGCCGAGCCGATGGCCTGGCCGCCCTTCATGGTGGCGACGCCGAAATGCTTGGCCATATCGATCATGACGCCGCGTCCCACCAGCGGCGGGATGTTATGGACGGCGAGCTTCTTCAGGCCGGTGATGTGGACGAAATCGGCGGCGGCGTTGCAGTTGTAATAGAGGTTGTCCTCGCCCAGGTGCCCCAGCCCGTCGATCTGCGGTCCGGTGCCGAACCAGAGCTGTGCCAGGTCGTCGTTGTAGACGATGGGCCAGCCGAAGTCCTGGGCCAGGCTGCGGCCGTTGTGCTGTCCCGGCGACACTATCTGCAACGAGGTCGAGCGTGGCGGAAAGGCCGGCATCTTGGGATCGACGACGATGCCCAGAGGATGGCTCTCGCCCTTCTTGACCAGCTTGACGGCGGCCAGAACCTGGGCCGGTGTGACGTAGTTGGCGGCGCCGATCTCGTCCTTGGCACCCCATTTCGAGGTCTTGCAGGCGGCGGCCTGGGCGGTGCCGGCGGCCATTGCCAGGGCCCCCGCGGCCACGGCGGTAAGGCATAAGGTACGCAAGTTTCGCATCTTTCTCTCCCTGCTATGATGTCTTTTTTTGTAAGCGTTCAACATTCACTACTACGGCGTGAATGATCCCCAATTCGTCACCCAGATCAAATCTTATCGCTGGGCCCCGAGGCGACAGCGGGCCGAGTCGGGGCTACACTCGGCGCCGAAAATTCCAGGCAGCGCAGGCGGGAGTGCGATATGACGGATGGTGGCAGACTGGCGGGAAAGGTGGCGCTGATCAGCGGCGCGGCTTCGGGCATCGGGGCCGAAACGGCGCGCCTGTTTGCCCGCGAAGGCGCCGCCGTGGCGCTCTCCGACGTCAACGACAACCTGGGCCGCCAGGTGGCCGACGAGATCACCGCCGAGGGCGGCCGGGCGCATTATTTGCACCTCGATACCTCCGACGAAGGCGAATGGCGGGACGCCGTGGCCGCCACGCTGGAGGAATTCTCCGCGCTCCACATACTGGCCAACGTGGCCGGGGTTTCCGGCCGCCGCCCGGGCGGCAAGGCCACGAATAAGATCGACGCCACCGAGCTCGACGACTGGAACGCCGTGATGGCCGTCAACGCCACCGGCGTCTTCCTCGGCACCAAGCACGTCATTGCCGCCATGCGCCAGGCCGGCGGCGGCTCGATCATCAATATCTCGTCGATCTACGGCATTGCCGGCTCGCCCCAGAGCGCGCCCTACCACGCCTCCAAGGGCGCCGTGCGCACACTCTCGAAGTCAGCCGCCATCCAGTTTGCCCCCGACAACATCCGGGTCAATTCGATCCACCCCGGCTTCGTCGACACGGCCATGACCGAGTTCATCCACGACGATCCCAAGATCGCCAAGTGGCGCCTCGACCAGACGCCGCTACGCCGCTTCGGCCAGCCCCGCGACATCGCCATGGGCTGTCTCTACCTGGCCTCCGACGAGGCCGAATGGGTGACCGGAACCGAGTTGATCATCGACGGCGGCTATCTGGCCCAGTAGGGCGCCGGGCACCGTCTGCCATGCCCGATTTTTCTACCATGGTCGAGATGTTCGACCATGTCGCCGGGCGCTGGCCCGAACGCACGGCCATGATCTCGGGCGAGGCGCGCCTGAGCTACCGCGCCTACCGCCATGGCGCCGGGGTGCTGGCGGAACGCTTGTGGAGCCTGGGGGTGGAACGCGGCGGCCGGGTCGCGGTCTTCAAGGGGAACTCGATCGAGCTCTCCATCGCGGCCCAGGCCATCTGGGCCGCCGGGGCCCAATTGGTCCTGCTCAACCCGCTCTATACGGCCCGGGAACTCGGTCCCCTTTTGCTTGACGCGGCACCGGCGGTGCTGCTCTGCGACGACGATCTGATGGCGCTGGCGGCGCCGCTGGCGGCCGAGGCCGGGATCGCGGTTCTGGCCTTCCAGGCAGACGGGTTGACTGACGAACGCGGCGACGAATCGGCCGACCGGCCCTTGCCCGGCCCGCCGCCGGGCCCCGGCGAACCCGCCTCGCTGGTCTATACCGGCGGCACCACCGGCCTGCCGAAAGCCGCCTTCCACAGCCACGCCACCACCATGGCCCACATCCGCATGCACGATGCCACCTGGCGGCTCGGCGAGTCCGGCCAGACGGTGCTCAACGTGGCTCCGCAAAGCCACGTCTGGGGCCTGGCCATGACCTTGCAGTCGCCCCTGCTGGGCGGCGCCACCATCGTCAACGTGCCGCGCTTTCAGCCCGCCGAGGTGCTTGAGGCCCTGGTGCGCCACCGTGTCACCGTCTTCACCGGCGGCCCTTCAACGGTCTACAATGCCCTGATGGGCCTGCCCGAGATCGCCACGGCCGATCTCGGTGCGCTGGAGCGCTGCTTCGGCGGCGGCGCGCCCTTCGCCGAGGAAACCGTTCGCGCCTGGCAGGGCCTCACCGGCAACCCCATCCTCGAGGGCTATGGCATGAGCGAGGCCGGGCCGATCTGCGGCAATCCCCTGGACCGGCCCCGCCCCGGCAGCGTCGGCCTGGCCATGCCCGGCATGGAGCTCGAAGTGGTGGATGTCGAAAGCGCCACCCAGGTGCTGGCGCCGGACGAGGCCGGCGAGATCCGGGTGCGCGGTCCCAACGTCTGCTCGCACTACTGGCAGCGCCCCGAGGAAAGCGCCCAGGCCATCCGCGGGGGCTGGCTCTATACCGGCGACATCGGCCTGGTTGATGCCGAGGGTTACGTCTGCATCGTCGAGCGCAAGAAGGACATGGCCATCACCGGCGGCTACAACGTCTACCCGCGCGAGATCGACGAGGTGCTGTTCGCCCATCCGGCCGTGCAAGAGGCCGCCGCCGTGGCCGTGCCCGATGCCCACTGGGGCGAGGTGCTGTGGGCCTACGCGGTGTTGTCGCCGGGCCAGACGGCGGACGCGGACGAGCTCATGGACTGGTGCCGCGAGCGCCTGGCCAAATACAAGATCCCGGCGCGGATCGAGCTGGCCGAGGGGCTTCCCAAGACGCCGGCCAACAAGATCGACAAGCGGGCCTTGCGCGAGTTGGCGCGAAAATAGAGGTTTGAGGCGAAGATTCTGGACACAACTTATTTTCCCGCGCTTCCTCAGACGGATCATGCCAATACGCAAACCGCCAGACGGAACCTGGGGGGCTGCCGGGGTGAGCTGGTTCAGCAGCCGGCGTGCGTTCTATTGCGCTCGGCCGGAAGAGTCCTTATTTTTGAGCTACGTTGTAGCCCAGACGTGGGAGATTGATATCGTGAGTACCGTCGTTCGTGCGCGCATCGACGAAAGGGTCAAGGACGAAGCGGCCGCCGTACTGGCGTCGATCGGCCTGACCGTATCCGATGCCTTCCGTCTCATGTTGGTGCGCGTCGCCGCCGAGAAGAAACTGCCCTTTGAGCCGCTGGTGCCGAACGAAGAGACCGTCGAGGTCATGCGCGCGGCCCGCAGGGGCGACATTGTCGAGGTCGGCAAACTGGACGATCTGCTGGCGGATCTGAATGCGGACGATTAGCCGCACCACAGCCTTCAAACGCGATTACAGACGGGAAAAAAGGGGCCGGCATCGCGACGTCCTCGACAACGAGTTGCTGTCGGCTCTGCGCCTGCTGGTCGCCGACTAGCCGCTGCCGCCGCGTTATCACGACCATTCCCTGGTCGGGGAATGGAAGGACCATCGTGATTGCCACATCAAGCCGGATCTGGTGCTGATTTACCGCAAACCCGACGACGGAACCCTCGATCTCGTGCGCCTGGGCTCGCATAATGAGCTTGGGCTGTGATCTTTGCCTGAATCCGCTTGCCAGAAGGCGCTACGCTTGAAAACATAGCGCTCAAAGCACAACACAAACAGCGCCGCCGCGCGGCCCCGGTGGGAGGGGCCCGAACGAGGCGGCATTTCGGGGCATTGATCATGAACTCAGGCAGAGAAACCGGGCCTCACAACGTGGCACTTGTGGGGCCGTACCTATCGGGCAAGACGACGCTCTTGGAAAACCTTCTGTTCGTCTCCGGCGGCGTCCACCGCAAGGGCAACATGCGCGACGGCAACACGGTCGGCGATTCCTCGGCCGAGGCGCGCGATCGCGGCATGAGCGTCGAGGTCAACGTCGCCACCACCAGCTTCATGGACGACCAGTTCACCTTCCTCGACTGCCCCGGCTCGATCGAGTTCAGCCAGGAGATGGCCTTCGCCCTCAAGGGCGCCGACTGCGCCGTGGTGGTTTGCGAGCCCGAGGCCGACAAGGCCCTGGCGCTGGCGCCCATTCTCAAGCAGCTCGACGACCTGGATCTGCCGCGCTTCATCTTCGTCAACAAGATGGACCGGGCGGTGACGCCGGTGGCCGATCTGGTGGCGGCACTCGACGATATCTCCTCCAAGCCCGTGGTGCTGCGCCACGTGCCCATCCGCCAGGACGAGGAGGTCACGGGCTACGTCGACCTGGCCAGCGAAAAAACCTACCACTGGGAGGAGGGCGCCGCTTCATCGGCCTCGGAGCCGCCGGCCGAGATGGCCGACGAGCTGGCCGACGCCCGTTTCGCCATGCTGGAGAAGCTCTCCGACTTCAACGACGAGCTGATGGAGAAGCTGCTGGAAGACGAGATGCCGCCGATGGCCGACGTCTACGGCCATCTCACCGAATGCACGCGCTCGGGCGACATCGTGCCGGTGCTGCTCGGTGCCGCCGAGCACGAACACGGCGTGCGCCGGCTGTTGAAGGCTTTGCGCCACGAAACCCCGGCGGCCGCCGTCACGGCCGAGCGCCTGGGCGTCAACGGCAGCGACACCGTGGCCCAGGTGCTCAAGACCTACCATACGGCGCATGGCGGCAAGCTCTCGGTGGCCCGGATCTGGTCGGGGGCGCTGAAGGACGGCATGACGATGAACGGCGAGCGTGTCTCGGGCATTTTTCACCTCAGCGGCCTGGCCACCGAAAAGGCCGCCGAGGCCAAGGCCGGCGAGATCGTGGCGCTGGGCCGCATGGAAAGCGTGGCCACCAACGACACCCTGATCGAGGGCAAGGAGAGTGGCGATCTGGCCCGGGCCGAGGTGCCGCAGGCGGTCTATGCGATGAAATTGAAGGCCGCCGACCGCAACGACGAGGTCAAGCTCTCCGGTGCCATGAACAAGCTTTTGGAGGAGGACCCCTCGCTCACCTTCGAGCACGAACACGATACCAACGAGTGGATCCTGGCGGGCCAGGGCGAGATGCACCTGCGCGTCGCGGTGCAGCGCCTGGAAAACAAGTACGGCCTCAAGGTCGAAGGCACCCGCCCCAAGGTGCCCTACAAGGAAGCCATCCGCAAATCGGTCGAACAGCACGCCCGCTTCAAGCGCCAGACCGGCGGCCACGGGCAGTTCGGCGACGTCCACGTCGAGATCAAGCCGCTGCCCCGCGGCACCGGCTTCCAGTTCGAGGACAAGATCGTCGGCGGCTCCATCCCGCGCCAGTTCATCCCCGCCGTCGAGGCCGGCATCGTCGAATACCTGAGCAAGGGGCCGCTGGGTTTTCCCGTGGTCGACCTGGCCGTCAGGCTTTACGATGGCCAGTTCCACGCCGTCGACTCATCGGAACTGGCCTTCAAGACGGCCGGCCGCATGGCCATGTCGGAGGGCCTGCCGAAGTGCGATCCGGTGTTGCTGGAGCCCATCTTGCAGGTCGATATCTATGTCCCCAACGAGGCCACGCCCAAGGCCAATGCCCTGGTCTCCAGCCGGCGCGGCCAGATCATGGGCTTCGATGCCCGCGAGGGCTGGTTGGGCTGGGACGTGGTGCAGGCGCAACTGCCGCAATCGGAAATCCACGACCTGATCATCGAGCTGCGCTCGATCTCGTCGGGCGTTGGCAGCTACGGCTGGAAGTACCATCACCTGCAGGAGCTCAGCGGGTCGTTGGCCGACAAGGTCATCGCGGCCTACGCCGAAGAGGAGTAGATGGATCCAGCCTTGGACCCCGCCATCGCCAAGGCCGCGGCGGCCCTGGCGGCGGCGCGCCGGCGCCGGCGGCGGCTGCCCGGCCTGGGCGAATACATCGAGCTCGACAGCCTGCTCGATGCCTATGCCATCCAGCACAGGCTGGTGCAGTCCTGGGGCGGGCGCGTGGCGGGCTGGAAGGTGGGCTGCACCAACGCGATAGCGCAAAAGCAGCTCGGCGTGGACGAGCCCTTCCGCGGCCAGGTGCTGGCTTCGGCCATGCACGAAAGCCCGGCGACGGTGCCCGGTGGCGATTTTTCCATGCGCGTCATCGAGCCCGAGTTCGCCTTCCGCCTGGCCCGCGACCTGCCGGCCCGCGAGGCGCCCTATGACCAGGACGGCGTGGCGGCGGCGGTGGGCGAGCTGATCCCGGTCATCGAGATCGTCGATACCGCCTACCAGGATTGGCTCAGCGTCGGCGCGCCTTCGCTGATCGCCGACAACGGCTGCTTCGCCGCCCTGGTGCTGGGCCGGGCGGTCGGCGACTGGCAGCGCTTGGACCTCGGCGGCCACAGCGTGCGCGGCTTTCTCAACGGCCGGCAGGTGGTCGAAGGCAGCGGCGCCAACGTCTTGGGCCATCCCCTGAATTCGCTGGCCTGGCTGGCCAACGACCTGGCCAGCGTCGGGCTTTCCCTGACGGCCGGCGAGATCGTCAGCACAGGCGTTTGCAGCGGCTTCTTCACGGCCGAGCCGGGCGACAGCGCCAGCGCCGACTTCGGCGAGCTGGGCGAGGTCACGGTGGCCTTTTCGGCCGATTGAGGTAGGCTCCGGCGGCCCCGTTCCTGCCCGGCGCCCTGAACCATGGCCGGATATCTCGACTTCGTTCTGTCGCACCGCCGGTTTCTCGCCTTCGGCTTCTTTTTGTCTTTCGCTTCGGCTTCCGGCCAGACCTTTGTCATCGCCCTTTTCGGCGGCGAAATCCGGGCCGAGTTCGGGCTCGGCCACGGCGCCTTCGGCACCGTCTATTCGTTGGCCACGCTGGCCAGCGGCGTGCTGCTGGTGTGGACCGGGCGACTCATAGACCGGCTCGATCTGAGGCTGATCACGGCGTTTTCCTTTCTCGGCTTCGCCGCGGCCTGCATGGGTTTGGCGCTGGTCCCGGGCGTGGTGCTGCTGGGCGTCGCCATTTTCGGCCTGCGCTTTTGCGGCCAGGGCCTGATCTCGCTGATCGCCACCACCAGCATGGCGCGCTACTTCGAAGCCGGCCGGGGCAAGGCCATGACCGTGGCGGCGCTGGGTTTCCAGGCCGCCCAGGCGGTCTACCCCGTCGGCCTGGTGGCCCTGACGGCGTTGCTGGGCTGGCGTCAGGTTTGGCTGGTGATGGCGGCGGGTTTGCTGGTGCTGGCTCTGCCGGCGGCGCTCTGGATGCTGCGCGGGCATGGCTTGCGCCATCGCCGCCTGTTGGCCCGCAGCAGCGATCCCGGCCCGGGCTCGCGCCAGTGGTCGCGCCGCGAGGCCCTTGGTGATCGCCGCTTCTGGCTGCTGGCCCCGGCGGTGATGGCGCCATCCTATGTTTACACGGGCCTCTTTTTCCACCAGGTCCACTTGGTCACCGTCAAGGGCTGGTCGTTGGCCTGGTTCGCCAGCGGGTTCCTGGTCTTTTCCGCCGCCTCGGTGCTCACGGCGCTGGTCTGCGGCAGCCTGATCGACCGCTTCGGGGCACGCCGTCTGGCCGGCTGGTACATTCTGCCCATGTCGCTCTCGCTGGTGCTGCTGCTGGCCTTCGACCATGCCGCCGTGGTGCCCCTCTTCATGGTTAGCGCCGGCGTCACATCGGGCGCCGCCATGACGGTGGTCGGCGCGCTGTGGGCGGAGCTCTACGGTGTGCGCAACCTGGGCGCCATCCGCTCGCTGGTCTGGGCCATGATGGTGGTGGCCTCGGCGCTGGCGCCCTTTTCCATGGGGTTGTTGATCGATGCCGGCACGGGCATCACCGCCATCATCGCCGGCTGCCTGGCCTTCACTCTCATCGGCGGCGCCTTGATGCCTGCCGCCTTGACTGAGGCGGCCGGCGCGCAACATTAGGTAAGTAGCGTCAAGCGCAGAGCGGGGGAGCGGCATGCTGATCAAACGGCAAAAAGGCTGGGAGCTGCCCGAGGCGGCAGCCAGCGACGAGCGCCATTTCCTCGACCGGCGCCGCTTGATGCAGGGGCTGGCGGCGGGATCGATCCTGGCGGCGGCGTCGCCGCTGGTCTCGGCGGCACGGGCCGCGGGCGATCCTTCGGGCCAGCTTTATCCCGCGGCCGGCAGTTCGAAATACCCGGCCGGCCGCGAGGTGACGGCCGAGAAGTTCGCCGCCACCTACAACAACTTCTACGAATTCGGCTCGCACAAGGAGATCGCCCGGGCGGCCCAGAACCTGAAGATCCGGCCCTGGCAAATCCGCATCGACGGCCTGGTGGAAAAGCCCTTCAGCATCGCCATCGACGAGCTGCTGGCCCGGGTGGCGCTGGAGGAACGCGTCTACCGCCAGCGCTGCGTCGAGGCCTGGTCGATGGTGGTGCCCTGGACCGGCTTTCCCCTGCGCGCTCTGTTGGACCTGGCGCGGCCGCTGGGCAGCGCCAAATACCTGGTCATGCAGACCTTCAAGGATGCGGGCCAGGCGCCCGGCCAGAAGCAGTTCTGGTATCCCTGGCCCTATACGGAGTGCCTTACCATGGCCGAGGCGGCCCACGATCTGGCCTTTCTGGTCAGCGGCGCCTATGGCAAGCCGGCGGCCAAGCAGTTCGGCGCGCCGCTGCGCCTGGCCGTGCCCTGGAAATACGGCTTCAAGTCGGTCAAGTCGATCAACCGCTTCAGTTTCGTCGAGCGCCGCCCCAAGACCTTCTGGGAGGAGATCCAGCCCCGCGAATACGGCTTCTGGGCCAACGTCAATCCCCAAGTCGACCACCCCCGCTGGAGCCAGGCCAGCGAACGCGTGCTGGGCGGCAGCCACCGCATCCCCACCGTCATCTACAACGGCTACGGCGAATGGGTGGCGGAGCTTTATGCCGGCCAAAAAGGCAAGAAACTCTTCATGTGAGCCGCAGGGCTCGGCCGCATTTTCGTTAGGCTGGAGCTGAGTAGATGGATTCCGCTCTAACGATCGACAGTTGGCTCTGAGGCTGGGCGCGGGGCCGGTTTGGGCTCGCTGGGCCGTAACCGGGCGAGTTCGTAGCGCGCCGCGGCATGGTCGCAGACGTCGCTGGCACGGATCTCCAGCAATCGTTCCAGAATTTGCGCCGCGGCCTTGGGCCGGTTGCGAAGCAGGAGGTATTGGGCGACGAAAAACAGCGCCTGGCAGCGCTCCGCCGGGGGCGCCCGCTGGTCGTCGGCACCGGCCCGGGTCAGCACCGCCGGGGCCGTGGTGTTGCCCAGGAACAAGGCATACAAGGGCCCCGGCCAGGCATCGGGGGGCCAGCGCCGGGCGGCGGCGGCCAGCATGCTCCGCCGCCCGCCGCGCCGGGCCGCGGTGTGGGCCCATAAGGGCCACAAGGGCTCCCCCGGGGTCAGGCGGGCGGCCCGGGCGAAATCCTCCGCCGCCCGGGCAAAACCGCCCAGTCCGAAGAAAACCAGTCCGCGCCCGCCATGGGCCGGGCCCAGCGCCCCCCGGGCCTTGATGACGGATTCGTAGTCGGCCCGGGCCCGGGCCAGGCGGCCGGCTCGATACTGCACGTAGGCGCGGTTCAAAAGCGCCGGCAGGAAACCCGGGCGCAACTCGAGGGCCCGGCTGTAGTCGCGCAAGGCATCGTCGTAGCGCCCGAGCTGACGGAACGCCATGCCGCGGTTGATGTGGGCTTCGACCAGGCGGGGGCGCAGCAGGATGGCTTGGGTGCAATCGGGCAGGGCCCGGCCCGGGCGGCCCAGCAGCACCAGCGCCAGGCAGCGGTTGGCATGGGCGGCGGCGCGGTTGGGCGCGGCCAGCTGGCGGCTGGAGATGGCCCGGCCGAGCAGCCGTAGCGCCTCCTCCAGGCGCCCCTGGCGGGTGGCCTTGATGCCGGCGCTTAGGTCTTCGAGGGGGCCGGACATAGCCGCCGCCGTCGACAGGAAAAGGGCTGTGGCGGCAAACGCTATCAGGCGCATGGTGGTTTCCCGGATCCCCTCGACCTCGGCCTTGACCTTGGCCTTGCGGCCCCCGAGTGTAGCGCCCGACATGCCTCCTGCCAAAACAGAGCTGGTGATCTTCGATTGCGACGGCGTGCTGGTCGACAGCGAGCCCATCGCCAACCGCACCCTGGCCGCCGCCCTGGTGGCCCAGGGCCTGGAAATTTCCGAGGCCGAGGTGACGCGGGTCACCACGGGGCTTTCGCTGACCTCGGTGCTCGACTGGCTGGCGGCGGATTTCGGTTTGAGGCTCGGCGACGGCTTCCTGGCGGCGCTGCAGGACGTCACCTTCGCCGCCTTCCGTAACGACTTGCAGGCCTTGCCCGGCGCCCCCGGGGCGGTGGCGGCGATCCAGCAAAGCGGCCTCTTGAGCTGCGTCGCGTCGTCGGGTGAAATCGCCAAGATGACCCTGACGCTGACGCTAACCGGTCTCTACGAAGCCTTCGCCGGGCGCCTTTTCAGCGCCACCTGGGTGGCGGCCGGCAAACCGGCACCCGATGTTTTTCTCTATGCCGCCCGCGAGATGGGCGTGGCGCCGGAGCGTTGCCTGGTGGTCGAGGACAGCCTGCCCGGCATCGCCGCCGCCCGGGCGGCCGGCATGACGGTGCTGGGTTACGGCGGGGACGACTTGGCCGCCGCCGGGGCGAAGACGTTTGCCGATATGAGCGAGTTGCCGGAATTGATCTCTAACGTGATTGGCCAACCGGAAGCTGGTCCAGGCCGCTGAAGCTGTCGCCTTCGAAGAGGCCGGTGGCGATTAAGGAGCCCGGCAAACGCCCAAGAGTAGCGAACTGCAAGTAGGCAAATCCGGAGATGAAATCGAAGTACCAGCTGGCGGTCTTTGGCGCTGTTTTCATGATGATCTCGGGCGCCCAGCGGATAAAATCGGCGCCAGCCTCTGGAGGGAATTGTGGCATGAGATTATTTACGGCCCCTGTGCCCGATGTCGAGCCCGGCCAAAGCGTCTCGGCCATGGTCGCGAAGCACGCCAGCGAGCGCCCCGACGGCCTGGCCCTGGTGTGCGACGATCTGCGCCTGAGCTGGCGCGACTTCGAGGACCGCGTCAACAGCGTGGCCAACGCGCTTAACGCCATGGGCATCGGGCCCGGCGACAAGGTCAGCCTGCTGGCCCGCAACTCGGCCCAATACGTCGAGGTCTTCATCGGCACCATCCGGGCCGGCGCCTGCATCGTGCCGCTCTCGACCATGGCGGCGGCGGACGCGCTGGAACGCATGGTGGTGGATTCGGGCTCGAAGGCGTTTTTTCTCTCCGACGACATGCGCGCCCTGGCGGCGCCTTTCGTCGACCGCCTCGACGGCCTGGTGGCAGGGGGGCGCGTGGCGCTCGATTTCGCGGCCCAGGGCTGGCAGGATTTTGCCGCCTGGCGCGACGGGGCGGCCAGTGACAACCCCGGCCACGTCATCGCCATCGACGATCATTTCAACCTGATCTATTCCTCGGGCACCACCGGCGAGCCCAAGGGCATCATGCACACCAACGGCGTGCGCACCCAGCTTTGCCAGGTCAGCCAGGCCTTCGGCTACGGCCCGGACGCCGTCACCATCCTGTCGACGCCCTTGTATTCCAACACCACCATCGTGGCGCTGTTGCCGACGCTGGCCTGGGGCGGCACCGTGGTGGTCATGCGCAAGTTCGACGCCGCCGAATATTTGGCCCTGGTCGAGCGCGAACGCTGCAGCCACACCATGCTGGTGCCGGTGCAATACAAGCGCATCATGGATCTGGCCAACTTCGCCGACTTCGACCTCTCCTCCATGCAGGTCAAGCTCTCGACCAGCGCGCCCTTGAGGGCCGCCATCAAGCGCGACATCGTGGCCCGCTTCCCGGGCCTGATGATCGAGATCTACGGCGCCACCGAACAGGGCGGTGCCACCATGCTCAACTGCAACGAATTTCCCGACAAGCTGGCCTCGGTGGGCCAGCCCGGCCTGGGTGCTGACATGCGCGTTGTCGGCGACGACGGAGCCGAGCTGCCCCAGGGCGGCATCGGCGAGATCGTCGGTCGTTCGCCCAACATGATGGAGGGCTACTTCGGCCGCGACGACCTGACCGAGAAGCTGCTGTGGCGCGGTCCCGAGGGCAACGTTTTCTTTCGTTCCGGCGACAGCGGCTATTTCGACGAGGACGGGTTCCTGTTCCTCTCCGACCGCCTCAAGGACATGATCATCTCCGGCGGCCTCAACATCTACGCCAACGACCTGGAGCTGGTGCTGCTGGACCACCCGGCCGTCGACGACGCCGCCGTCATCGCCGTCCCCAGCGAACAGTGGGGCGAGACGCCGCTCGGCATCGTGGTGCCGCGCGCGGGGATCGAGACATCGCCCGAGGAGATTTGTGACTGGGCGAACCAGCGCCTGGGCAAGGGCCAGCGGCTTTCCCAAGTGGTCTTCCAGGGTGAGCTGCCGCGCAGCTCCATCGGCAAGATCCTCAAGCGCGAGCTGCGTGAGCCCTATTGGCGGGAGGGTGGTGCGGAATAGCGGCAAAAAAATCGGCGAATATTTACGTCAAAACAGTCCCAACTAGTTCAAAATAAACGAAAAATATCGGCATTAAGATCGGCAAAGCGAACCTCGATTGAGCGCATCTGGGGATTCCCGCTCAAAACCTTTCATAGGGTCTGGTAGAGTGGTTTCCAGTGCCAGCCAGATCCGCGTATCCGCCGAGGAATCCAACGCGAGGTTGCCCTCATGGACGATGCTCTCAGACAACTCCTCATTCAGGAACTTGGCCCGCCCCTGATCCTGCTCACGGTGGCCGTCGTCGCCCACACCGTGGCGGCCGGTGCGGATCTGGTCGCCTATCTGGCCTGTGAAGCCCAGGCGGCGGCGGTATTCGTGTTGCTGTACGTCGATGCCGGCGCCGCCGCTACGGCCGAAGTCGCGCAGTGCCTCGACTATGCCGCGGCAGGCTCGATAGTCAGCGAAGCATACATTGCGGAAACGCCGACGCTTTAGAAGTAGGCGCCGGGACCAGGTGGCCCAGATCGGCGTCGGCCCGTACCGGGCAGGCAAACTCTAGCGAACGAGGGATTTCGATGAGCAGGGGAGGACGGTGGGTCCGTCAAGGACCGGGGCGGGGCGGCAAGGTGCCCGAACATGAGAAAGCGGCTATCACCAACGCTTGCGAGAAGTTCATCGCCGAGGTCTTGAAACCCCGGTTCCTGCCGGAGATCGTGCCCACCGGGTTCAACTACCCGATCGATATCCTGGGCAAATGGCACGGCAACAAGTATCGCTTCGTTCAGCGCTACCGCTCCGGTTTTCCCGAGAACCTGAACGACGAGTTCGACGCCCCGTTTACGCGCCTGGAATACCTGGCCCGGGACCGATTCGCGCTTTCCTACATGCGGCACACCGAAAAGTGGTTCTGTCTCTACTACTCGCTCACCTTGGCCCAGGCCCTGGACGCCATCGAAAACGAGATCCATTTCCAGCCGATTTCGTGACCGGGCCCCCGTGGCGCCCTTTTTCGCGGCGCGCAAATCCGACATACTGGCGCCGCCATGAACGTCGACGGTACCCCCTATCGCACCATCTGGCTGGCCGAGGACGGCTGGCGGGTGGCGATTATCGATCAGACGCGGCTGCCCCACGAATTCGTCACCCAGACGCTGGAGACGCTGGACCAGGCGGCCGAGGCGATTTCCGTGATGCGGGTGCGCGGCGCGCCGCTGATCGGAGCGACGGCCGCCTACGGCCTGGCGCTGGGGGTGCGGGCGGACGATTCCGACGACGCCCTGGAAGCGTCGTACCAAACGCTGTTTGCCACCCGGCCGACGGCGGTCAATCTGCGCTGGGCGCTGGACGAGGTAGCGGCGGCGGTGCGGAGGGCCAAGGCTGGTGGGCGCGTCGAAGCGGCCTACGCCAAGGCATTCGAGATCTGCGAGGACGACGTCGCCACCTGCCGCTCGATCGGCGAGCACGGCGCCGAACTGATCAAGGCGATCCACCAAATGACCGGCGAGCCGGTCAATATTTTGACGCATTGCAATGCCGGCTGGCTGGCCACGGTCGATTGGGGCACGGCGCTGGCGCCGGTATACGTCGCCTTCGATGCCGGCGTGCCGCTGCACGTCTGGGCCGACGAGACGCGGCCGCGCAACCAGGGCGCCAGCCTGACGGCTTGGGAGCTGGGCCAGCACGGGGTTGCGCATACCGTGATCGCCGACAATGCCGGTGGCCACCTGATGCAGCACGGCCGGGTCGATCTCTGCATCACCGGCACCGACCGCACGGCGGCCAGCGGCGACGTTTGCAACAAGATCGGCACCTACCTCAAGGCCCTGGCGGCGCGCGACAACGATGTGCCGTTCTACGTCGGGCTGCCCCATTCCACCATCGACTGGACCGTCACGGACGGTTTGCGTGAGATTCCCATCGAGGAACGGGATGGGACCGAAGTGACCCACATCAGCGGCCTGGGCGCCGACGGAAAAGTCGCCACCGTGGCGCTGACGCCGGCCGGCTCGGCGGCCGCCAATTTTGCCTTCGACGTTACCCCGGCGGCCTTGGTCACGGGGCTGATCACCGAGCGCGGGGTCTGCAAGGCCTCGGCCGAGGGCTTGCTCGGGCTTTACCCCGAGCGCCGTTAGCGCGATGCAAAATCGTTGGCACGATGACGCAACCGAAGCCCTGGCGGCCGAGCTTGGGGTCGAGACGGAGCTTGGCGCCTGCATTTACGCCAGCCGGCTGTTGGGCGGCGATGCGAACCTGGTGCTGCACGGCGGCGGCAACACGTCCGTCAAGCTGGCGGGCCGGAATGCCCTGGGAAACGACATCGAAGTTCTATACGTCAAGGCTAGCGGCCACGACATGGCCGAGATCGGAGCGGCCGGCTTCGCGCCGCTGGCGCTGGCGCCCTTGCAGGCGCTCGAGGCCGCAAGCGGCCTCGACGATGCCATGGTGGCCGCCCAGGTGGCGGCGGCGACGCTGCATGCCGAGGCCTCGAGGCCCTCGGTCGAGGTGCTGCTGCATGCCTTTCTGCCCGGGCGCCACATCCACCACACGCACGCCAACGCGCTCTTGGCACTTTCCAACCAGCCCGATGGCGAGGCTCGCTGCCGGGCGCTTTTTGGCGCCCGCGTGGTGGTGCAAGCCTACGCCAAGTCGGGGCCCAACTTGGCTCAGGCAGCCGCCCGGGAAGTGGCGGCGAACCCAGCCGCCGAGGGCCTGGTGCTGTCGCGCCACGGCCTGGTGACCTGGGGCGATACGGCGGCCCAGGCCTATGGCCGCATGATCGAATTCGTCGGCTTGGCCGAGGCCGAAATAGTTGCCGCGGGCACTGTGGAATTCGCCGCGGCCGATTTGCCGGCCAAAGTGGCGGCGCTGTCAGAGGTGGCGCCGATCGTTCGTGGTGCGGTCTCGGGTGATTCACAGCATTTCCTGCTAAGCGCCGTTGGCAGCCCGGAGATCAACCGTTTCGTCAACGCCGCCGAGCTCTCGCGCCTGGCCGGTCAGGGACCGGCCACGCCCGACCACGTCATCCACACCAAGCGCCTGCCGCTTGTGCTGCCGGCGCCCGAGGCCGGCCGGCTGGATGAATTCGCCGCGGCCGTGGAACGGGCCGTGAGCGGCTACGAAAGCGAATATGGCGCCTACCTCGAACGCCACGGCGGCAGCGCCCAGGATGTACCGGATCTCAAGCCACGGGTGGTTCTGCTGCCGGGGCTGGGTTTGCTCGGCCTGGGCGCCAGCAAAGCCAAAGCCGGCGTCGCCGCCGACCTTTTTGCCGCCACCACCCGTGTCATCACGGCGGCCGAGGCGCTGGGGTCATACCAGCCGGCCGACGAGGCCGCCATCTTTGCCATCGAGGCCTGGGCGCCCGAGAAGGCCAAGCTCAAACGGTTGGATGCCGGGACCGCCCGCCTGGCCGGCCAGGTGGTGGCGGTGACGGGGGGGGCCTCGGGTATCGGGGCGGCCACGGCCCGGGCCTTTGGCGCCGAGGGCGCCGCGGTGGCGGTGCTCGATCTGGACGTCGACGCGGCGGCGGCGCTGGCGGCCGAGCTCGGCGGTCTGGGTCTGGCTTGCGATGTCACCGACGAGGCTTCGGTGAAAGCTGCTTTCGCCGCCATCGCCGGCCATTTCGGCGGCCTCGATATCCTTGTTTCCAACGCCGGTGCGGCCTGGCAGGGCGAGATCGGCACGGTCGACGAGGCGCTGCTGAGGCACTCCTTCGAGCTCAACTTCTGGGGCCACCAGAAGGTGGCGCAGGCGGCGGTTGGCATCATGCGGGCCCAGGGGCTGGGCGGTGCGTTGCTATTCAATACCTCGAAGCAGGCGGTCAACCCGGGCCCCGACTTCGGCCCCTACGGCCTGCCCAAGGCGGCGACGCTCTTTCTGGTGCGCCAGTACGCCGTCGACCACGGCAAGGACGGCATCCGGGCCAATGCCGTCAACGCCGACCGCATTCGTTCGGGGCTGCTGAGCGACGAGATGATCGCCGCCCGCTCCCAGGCCCGGGGGCTGAGCCAGGACGACTACATGGCGGGGAACCTGTTGGGCCTCGAGGTTACGGCCGAGGACGTGGCCAAGGCCTTCGTTGATCTTGCGCTATCGCCCAAGACCACGGGCGCCGTCATCACCGTCGACGGCGGCAACATCGCGGCGGCGCTACGTTAATTTCAACCCTTACCGGCCTTCTGGGCGAAAAAATTCTGCATCAGCCGCGTCGGCTCGTCCGTGAGGTAGGCGTCCGCCAGGGCGTCGACGCCGGCCTCGATGCCGACCTCCAGGGACGACTTTTCCCAGGTCGCGATCAGCGCCTTTTGCGAGCGCACCGCGAGCGGACCATTAGCGCAGATGCTCTCGACCCAGCTTTCGACCGCGGCGTCCAGGTCCTCGTCCGCCACCAGCCATTCGAGGAAACCTATGCGCCGCGCCTCGCCGGCCCCGAAGGTCTCGCCGGTGAGCAAAATCTCGCGCGTCTTGCCCCAGCCGATCAGCCCCGGCAAGAGCGCCGCCTCGATCACCGAGGGCAGGCCCACCTTGACCTCTGGCATGCCGAAGACGGCACTCTCGCCGGCCACCCGCATGTCGCAGGCGGCCGCCACCTCGAGGCCGCCGCCGAGACAGTAGCCGTTGATGCGGCCGATCACCGGCACCGGCAGCGCCCGGATGGCGGCGCAGACCTCGTGCAGGCGGGTGATGAAACCGCGCGCCAGTTCGCGGTCGAAGTCCTTGAGCTCGCCCAAGTCGGCGCCGCCGATGAACGAGCGCCCGGCCCCGGTCAGCACCACGACGCGCAAGCTCTCGTCGCCGGCCAGCGGCTCCAGCGCCGCCATCAGGCGTTCGAGCTGGGCCGAGTTGAGGACGTTGAGGCGGCGTTCCTCGTTGATGACGAGGCGCGCCACGCGGCCCTCGGCGCGGTCCTCGAAGGCGCTGCTGACGCTGGCGGTCATGGTGTCATCTCCCTTAGAGCATGTTCCGGGTTGATTTGCGCATTCTGTTGCCCTGCGGGGCGGCAGTCCGCTAGGCGCGTCCGATCTCCCGATGTGGGACATCGGGAGTTCGGGCGCAACGACGCGGATGCCCGCCGCAGGGCAACCCGCAGGGGCGGGCCCTTTTGATCCGAGGCGGCGTCGGCGGCCTTGCGTGTAGTCCCACTACACGCTGCGGCCACCTCCTACCCTCGGACCAAAATGGCTCCGCCAGAATGCGTAAATCAACCCGGAACATGCTCTAGCGCCGACCAGATGGGTTCGGCGGCGCTGGCGAAGCCGGGGCAATCGAGCGAATCAAGCGCCATCTCGCCGCCCTCCAATCGCAGCCGCAACTGGCCCTGCGAAAATTCGTAAAGACCGGCGTGCGCAGCGCCGAAGGCCCGGGCCTCGTCCTGGGGCAGTCCGGCCCAGCCGTTGACGTAGTAGTGGCCGTTGCGCTCGACGTGGCCCACGCCGAGCAGGCTGGCCAGCGCCAGGTCCTGCTGCAGCGCCAGTCCGACTTGAACACTAAGATCCTCGGCCGACATGAAATAGCGCCGGCGGCCGGCCTCGGCGTTCCACACCTGGCAGCGCGCGAGGTTGATGAGCGACTTGTAGAAGCCCTTGCAGCTCTTGCTCGAGACTCCGGAATAGCCGAGCTCGCGGGCCTGGACGAAGGCCTCGAGGGTGCCGTCGGATTCGTCGATGATCACCGGCCGGCAGGCGTCGAGCGCCGAGACGTCGCGCTCGAAGGCCTGGGCGCGGCCGATGGGCTGTTCGATGAAGAGGATCGAGGAGACCAGCCGTTCCAGTCCGGGCGCCGCCGCCAGGGCCTGCCAGAGCGCCAGCGCGCCGTCGACGTCGGCGTATTGCTCGTTGCCGTCAAGTGTCACGTAATAGGATCCGTCGAGACGGTCGAGCACCGCCGCGATGGCGGCCAGGCGCTCGAGATCGGCCGCCATGTCGCCGCCTACCTTGAGCTTGAAGTAGCGCTGGCCGAAGGCCGCCACGGCCTCTTCCAGGGTTTCCGGCATACCGTCGTCGAGGCGCGCGGCCGGGTCTCGGTCGACCGCTTTGATGTCGTCGACCAGGCCCACCGTGTGGCGGGCGTGCAGGCGTCGGGCCGGCTCGAGGCCGGCCAGGAAAGCGCCGTAGTCGAAGCCCTCCAGTCCCTCTTGCGGCCCAGGCCCCAGGCCCGGCAGGTTTTGCCGCAGGGCCGTGAAGATCGAAACCCCGGCCCAGCGGCAGAGCGCATCCAAAATCGCCCGGTCAAGCAGCGCCGGGCCATAGCCGGCGACCAGCGGTTTTAGCCCGGCGGCGGCGCCCGTCTTCAGTTGTTCGGGGTAGACGGCGGCAAAAAGGCCAAAGGCGGTCTCGGCCCCGGCCGTGCGGTAGAGCCCGCCAGCAATATCCAGGGCCTGGCGCAACTGATCGAAATTCCGCTCGTTGCTCAGCGCCGGGTCCTTGTCGAACCATTTGGGCGCCAGCAGCTCGGCCGCCATGCCCCAGGTCTCGACGCCGTCCGGGGTCCTGATCCGGGCTCGCACGAAAACCTGCGGCGCCTCGGTCATGGTGACGATGCCGAAGCGGAAGGGCAGCCGCAGCACCACGTCACGCTCGTAGAATTCGAGGTCGGTGACCTCGATCTTGGGCGCTAGCGCTGCCACGCCAGGGCCTCCTCGATGCCGCGCAGGTAACCGATGGCGCGGGCCGCGGAGGCCGGGCCGTCGGGCACGTAGTCGAAAGGCTCGACGGCGATGCTGCCCTGGTAGTCGTGGCGCTTAAGCGCCGCCATCACCGGGGCGAAGAGCTGCGGCCCCTGGCCCGGGCCGCGCTTGTTCGAATCGTTGACCTGCACATGGCGCACCTGGCCCGTGGGCAGCCAGGTGTCGAAGACCTGGGGCAGGGGCTCGGCCTCGGCCAGGCCGGCGGCGCAGGTGTCGATCATGGTGCAAAAGGCCGGATTGCCGACCGCCTCGACCATGTCCACCGCCTGGGCCAAGGTATTGACGAAATTCGTCTCGCGTGGCGCCAGCGGCTCCAGGCAGTAGTCGACGCCGGCCGCCTCGGCCGCCGGGGCGATGGCGGCGAAAGTATCGCGGGCGCGTTGCCAAGCCTCGGCCGGGTCGTCGTCCGCGGCCACATCACGCTGGGCCGGCGAGCCATGCACCAGTGTACCGGCGCCCAGGTCCGCGGCCAGCCCGATGAGGCGTTCGATGACCTCCACCGTGCGCCGCCGCAGGGCCGGGTCGGGGGCGTTGATGGAAAGACCGGCCGGTGTCACCAGCAACCAGTGCAGGCTGACGATGGCGATACCGGCGTCGCTGGCGGCGCGGCGGAGTTGGGCGCGTTCGCCGGCCGAAATCAGTTGCGGCTCATGGCCCAGCGTAAAAGGCGCGAGCTCGATGCCGTCATAGCCCAGCTCGGCGGCAAAGGCGCACTGGGCGGCGAAATCAAGCTCGCGCACGACCTCGTTGCAAAGCGCGATTTTCATGATCACCTCAGGCCACGGTGGTGAGGAATTCCAACAGGTTGTCGTCGGGATCGCGGAAATAGACCGACTGGCCTTTGCTGCGGTCGGCGGCAAAGCGCGGCACCGGGCCCTCGATGACGGCGACGCCGTGGGATTCCAAATGCGCTATTGCCGCCTCGACGGTGTCGTCCCAGCGGAAACAAATGTCGACGGCGCCCGGCGTCGGCTTGTCGGCGACGATGTAGGCCGGGGCTTCGGCGCGCTGCATGTTGATCACGGCACCGCCGATGTAAAGCGGTAGCGAAGAGAGGTCAGTGCTGCGAAACCTGGCCTCGAGCGGTGCCTCGGCCGCCAGCACGGTGGTGTAGAAGGCGAACGAGGCCTCGAAATCGGCAACCGTCATGGCGATGTGGTCGATGCCGCGAATGGCGATGGTCATGCGGGGCTCCGTGCTTGTCGGCGTGGGAAGAATCTGTCACACCTGGGCGTTTGCCGGAAGGGGGGCATATGGACGAAAACGACCAGCAGAAGACAATCGAAACGGCGCGCCAGGCCTTCAACGCCAAGCTGCACGGCGCCGAATTCCAAGCCGAAATGGCGGACGACGCCCAGCTTCCCTGGCTCCTCGAGGGCCTCGCGCCACGGCCCGGCGGGCGTTACCTCGATCTTGCCACCGGCAACGGCTATGTCGGCCTGGCCCTGGCCGGCCGCGAGCCGGCATGTCAGGTCACTGCCGTCGATATCGCCGCCGCAGCCCTCGCCGCCAACGCCGAAAAAGCCGGCGCGGCCGGTCTTAACAATATTCACTTCGAGGCGGTAGACGGCATCGGGCTGCCCTTCGGCGATGGCATCGGCTTGCCCTTCGACGAGGGCCATTTCGACGCTGTGGTCTGTCGTTATGCGCTGCACCATTTCCCGTTGTTGGCTACCACGCTGGCCGATGTCCATCGGGTGCTGGTGGCGGACGGCCGACTGGTCGTCGCCGATGCCATCCGTGACGAAACCGATGAGGTCGATTTCGTCAACCGCTTCCAGGCCCTGCAACCCGACGGCCACGTGCGCATATATGGACGGGAGGCGTTGTTGCAGATTTGTGCCGCTCAGGGTTTCGCGCTCGGGGGCAGCCACCTGACCGAGATCGCCTTTTCCCGCCCGCTCGATGCCGCCCACCGGGCGCTGCTGGCCGAGACGGCGCCGGAAATACTGACGCTGTATGGCATCGAAATGGATCGCCAGACCGTCAGCGCCCGTCTTAAGGTCCTCAACGCTCGCTTCAGGCGATGCGATCGCCCTGCTCGACCGTCACCGCCCGGTTGTCGACGGCCGGCAACATGCGGGCCGGATCGCGGGTGACGACGACGTCAAGCACGGTCGGGCGCTGGCGCTCGGCCAAGGCGGCCTGCAGCGCGCCGGCCAATGCGGCCGGTTCTTCGACCCTGATCCCGTGACACCCCATGGCCCCGGCCACGGCGGCGTAGTCGGTCTCGGCCAGATCGCTGGACTGGTAGGCGCCTTCGCCGTACATGGTGTGTTGTAACGCCTTGACGTAGCCCGAGGCGGCGTTGTTGACGACGATGACGGTCAAGCCCAGCCCCAGCCGGCGGGCCGTCTCGAGCTCGCCCAGCACCATGTTGAAGCCGCCGTCGCCGGTCAGCCCGACGACCGGGCCCCCGCCCATCTCGCGGGCCGCCAGATCGGCCCCCATGGCGCCCGCCAGGCCATAACCGATGGAAGCAAAGCCGCGGTCGGGCACGAAGCCCCGGCCCGGCCGTTTGGTGTCGTACAAAAGGCCGCCCCAGTGGCCGGCAAAGCCGCCGTCGGCCACCAGCGTGGCGTCGGCCGGCAGGCCCTGGTTGAGCTCCTGCATCAGCCGCGCCATGTGGACAGGCGTCTCGTCGGAACCAACGCGGTCGGCCACGGAGAGCCACCAGGCCGCCATGCGTTCGGCCACCTCGGCGCCGTAGCCGGCCAGGCGTTGGCCCAGACCGGCGCTCGCCAGGGCTTCGTCGAGGTCGCGGATGCCTTCGCGGGCATCGGACCAGAGAGCCAGCGTCGGCGTCACGCTGCGGCCGATTTCCTCGGCCACGATGTCGAGGTGGATCAGCGGCACGCCGGCGGGCGGCAATTGATAGCGCTTGGTGGCGATTTCGCCGAACTTGCAGCCGATGGCCAGCAGGCAGTCGCTTTCTTCCATCAGGCCGTTGGCGATGCGGTCGTAGCGGCCGAAGAGGCCGGCGTTCAAGGGACTTGTGCAGGCGATCGCTCCCTTGCCGCTCATGGTATGGGCGACGGGGATGTTGTGGCGCTCGGCAAAGTCCTGGAGCGTCTCGGCGCCGCCGCTCAGGTGCACGCCGCCGCCGGCCAGGATCAGCGGCCGCCGGGCCGAGGCCAGCCGCTCGGCGGCCTCCAGGAGACCGGCGCGATCGGGCCTGGAGCGCAATGCCGGGACCAACACCTCGAGCGCCGCGAATTCGTCCTCGAAAGGGTACGTCGCATGGGCCACGTCCTCGGGCACGTCCAGTATTACCGGCCCGGGCCGCCCTGAAGTGGCGACCTGGAAGGCACGGCGCACCAATTCGGGAATGCGTTCGGTGTATTCGACGCGGATCAGTTCCTTGCAGGCCGGGCGCAGGATCTCGGTCTGGCGGCTTTCCTGGGTCATGTTCTTCCAGGAATGGAGACGGTGGCTGTCGCCCACCAGCACCACTAGCGGCACTCCGGCGTTGAGGGATTCGACCAGCCCGGTGACCAGATTGGTGGCGCCCGGCCCCAGCGTCGCATCGCACACACCCACCCGGCCAGAGACCCGGGCGTAAGCGTCGGCGGCAAACACGCCGCAGCGTTCGTCGTTGATCAGCGTATGAGAGAGGCCGAGCCTCCGCACGGCGTCATAGAACGGCAGCAACTGGAAGCCGCCCATGCCGAACATGGGGCCGGCACCCTGGGCCGCAAGCGCCCGGGCCAGGGCCTCGCCGCCCGTCATCTCGTTGCTGCTCACGGTTCAGCTCGCCATCAAAGCGCGGCCCGCGGCCGCGATCTTTTCCGGCGTCACCCGTACCTGGTCCTCCAGCGGCGGGGCGTACGAAATCGGCGCCCGGGGCGCCCCCAGCCGGCGCACCGGGGCCTTGAGGGCCTTGAACAGGCGCTCGCCGACGGTGGCCGCCACCTCGGCCCCGAAGCCGCCGACGGCCACCGATTCGTGGGCCACCAGCAGGCGCCCGGTCTTCTCGACCGAGGCCAGCACGGCGTCCTTGTCCCAGGGCCAGAGGGTGCGCAGGTCTATGACCTCGGCCGAGATACCTTCACCTTCGAGAGTGGCGGCGGCCGCGGCCGCGTCGTGCAGGCAGCTCGACCAGGAAACGATGCTGAGGTCCGAGCCCTGACGCTCGATGCGGGCCTGGCCGAAGGGGACCAGCACCTCGCCCTCGGGCACCTCGCCTTCCAGCGACCAGAGGTTCTTGTGCTCCATATAGACCACCGGGTCGTCGCAGCGGATGGCGGATTTGAGCAAGCCCTTGTTGTCGGCCGGCGTGGCCGGCGTGACGACGACCAGGCCGGGGATGTGGGTGTACCAGCTCTCCAGCGACTGCGAATGCTGGGCCGCGGACGAGCGCCACATGCCCATGGGCTCGCGCACCACTAGCGGCACCTTGGTCTGGCCGCCCAGCATGAAGCGCGCCTTGGCCGCCTGGTTGACCAGCTCGTCGATGGCGCAAAGCGCGAAGTCGGCGAAACGCAGCTCGGCCACCGGCCGGGTGCCGGCCATGGCGGCGCCGACGCACGAGCCCAGGATGGCCGATTCCGAGATCGGCGCATCCGAGATGCGCTCCGGCCCGAACTCCTCGACCATGCCGCGGTACTGGCCGAAAACGCCGCCGCGGCCGAGATCCTCGCCCACCGCCCAGACCAGCTCATCACGGCGCATTTCCTCGGCCAGGGCTTCGCGGCCGGCGTCGGCGTAGTTCATGATCGCCATCAGAAGGCCTCCTGGCGAGGGTCGCCCGCGTCTTGCACGTCGGCCATGGCCAGTGCCGCGTCGGGCCAGGGCGCCGCCCGCGCCGTGGCGTAGACCTCGGCCATCTCGGCGGCGGCCTCGGCGGCTTGGGCCTCGAGGTCGGTGGCGGCGACGCCGGCAGCTTCGAGCAAGGCCCGCAAACGGACTATGGGGTCGCGCTTCCAGGCCTCTTTGACTTCCTCGGCCGGGCGGTAGCTGGCCGGATCGGCAGCGGTGTGGCCACTCAGGCGATAGGTACGGCAGAGCAAAAAACGCGGACCGCCGCCGCCGCGCACGGCTGCCACCAGCTCGCGCACCGCCTCGTCGACCGCCACCATGTCGTTGCCGTCGACGGCGCTGGCCGGGAGGCCCAGGGCTTCGGCCCGGGCCACCGGGCCGGGGCCGGCCGTCATGTCGGCGGTGCGGGTGGTGGACGCAAAGCCGTTGTCTTCGCAGACGAACAGCACCGGCAGCGCAAATACCTTGGCCCAGTTGAGGCCCTCGAGGAACGGCCCGCGGTTGATGGCGCCGTCGCCGAAGATGGAGGCGGCGATGCGCGGCTCGCCCCGCAGCTTCAGGGCATGAGCGACACCGGCGGCGATGTTGATGTTGGCCGCCACCACGCCGTTGGCACCCAATACGCCGGCCGCCAAGTCGGCGATGTGCATGGAGCCGCCCTTGCCCTGGCAGGTGCCGCCGGCCCGGCCCAAAAGCTCGCTCATCATGGCTGTCGGGTCCGCGCCCTTGGCCAGAACGTGGCCATGGCCGCGGTGGTTGGTGAGCAGGATGTCGTCGACCTCGAGGTTCCGGCAAACGCCGACGGCCACCGCCTCCTGGCCGATCGAGGGGTGGATGGCGCCGTGCACTTCGCCGTCGCAGTGGGCCTCGAGCGCCGCCTCCTCGAAGGCGCGAATGCGGTGCATGAGGCGGTGGAGGTCGAGGTAGCGCTCGACGTCGAGATTGCTCGGAGCGTTAGCGGATGGGTTCAAACTTTCCTCCCGGGCTAGCGGCGGTCGTCAGTGTAGGAGGCCGGCTGGGGGCGTCAAGCGAATGCCGGGTGTTGCCTATGTTGCTTCCCTTGCCGGCGCGTGTTCACAGCGCTGTATACGGCTCCGACAATAAACCAGTTGACCGATCCGCGCTAGTTGTTCCACAATACAGGAGACACCGTTCCGAATAGCGGAATTTCATGAAGAGACATGAAAGCTAACCGAAATGTTGGATCGATTGCGCGCGCGGCACGTGTGCTTGAGGTACTGGCAAGTGCGCCCGCGGGTTGTGGACTTTCCGAACTGATCGAGCGAACGGCGTTCACCAAGACGACCACGCACCGGGTTCTCGCCTCGCTGCGAGAGGTGCGGTATGTCTCGCAGGATCCAGAGACCCGTGTTTACAGTTTTGGCATCGAATTAGCGGCGCTGGCTCATTACGCGAATCAAACGAACCTCGGCTCGCTGGCTGAACGCGGCATGAACAGGCTGGCAGATCTCACCGGGGATACGATTTTCCTATCGGTGCCCGAGGGCGCGGCATCGGTTTGCGTCGCCCGCAAGGTAGGCAGCTTCCCCATTCGCACTCTCACCCTCGATCGCGGCGACCGCCGACCGCTTGGGATCGGCGCGGGCTCGCTGGCGCTTTATTGCGCCATGCCGGCGGGGCGCCGCGCCGCCATCGGGCGGGTCAACGCGAACTGGTTGCTGGAATACCGATCGTCCCCCGCGGCTCTGGAGGCTTTAGAGGCCGAAACCGAAGACCGCGGCTATGCCTTGAACAGTGGCGGTGTGGTGCCGGGAATGAGTGCCGTAGGCTTGCCCATAATAACCGCATCCGGCCGTCTCGTCGCCGCGATCGCAATTGGCGCGATCAACGACCGGATGACGCAAGAGCGGATTGAAACTGTGCTTATCCCGGCATTACGCAATGAAGCCAACCGCCTTTCAGACCGCCTCAGCACGTTGGAAAGTAAGAATTTGGTATGAAACACAGCAACAATAGCACCATGCAGGGCCTGGCACTTCCGGCCGTGGATGGAGCGTATTCGGGCATTGTCCATCCCATCACCAGGGAGGGACATATTGCCTAAAACGATGCGGTACTTGCTGGTTATTGCCACCAAGCTGGAACAAATAATCCGTTTTTTTGGGCGCCTCTCTGCCAACTCGCCCTTTGCCAATGGCTGCGGCGAGGTTGGATTGGTTATCGTGCTGGGCGGCGTTGCCGTCGCCGCCGGCGATTTGCTGACCGCATCGGCATCGGCACCGACTTCACCCAGGGCCACGGCGGATCGTTTTTCGAATGGCTCACCCGGGACAAGGGCTATGCGCG
>JASLXG010000067.1 GCA_030740435.1 Alphaproteobacteria bacterium
GTCGGCTGGGCCACCGACTACATCCACGTCGGCATGGGCCCCTGGTTCAGGGATTTTCGCGATTTTCCGGCGCTTTGTGCGAATTTTCTCGACAAAGGGCTCGGCGAAGCGGACCTGGTCAAGTTTATCGGCGGCAATGCGCTACGCGTGATGGAAGCCGTCAGCCCGTCCCCGTAGCGGAGCCCGGGACCGCCCGAGCCATCGCTACCTGAGTCGGAACTTCGAAAGCTTCCCCTTGCGCGACTTCAAGGCGTACCCGCCACCCTCCAGCGCATGCACCGCCCGGCAACGGCGTTCGCCTGAGCGCTTGCCGACGCTGAAGACGTAACACAGCCGGTCGTCGTCGATCTCCCAGGTCATGGCGTGGTGGGCGCCCGAATCCCAGACCTGCCAGCCCTTGCCGCCGGCTTCCAGCTTCCAGATCCATTCGCCGTTTTTGTTGTGGCCGCTGGCGGTCTTGCCAGGCAAAAGCGCCAGCAGCTCATCGCCCGTTAGTTGGCGGCCGTCCTGGGCGTGTGACGTGCCGGCAGTGACAACGAGCCAAGCCGCCACCAGAGCCACAAATTTCATCACAGACATTCCTTGTCCCCTTGTCATCCCCCCTGCCTCCGGGGCAACAGCCTAAACGCCAGGAAACAGCGTAGCGCCGGCTACATCAGCCACCATGACCATGCCGATCTCATAGAGGCTCAGCTTGAGCGACGAAGCAGCCTGGCCGGCCACGGGTGCCGAACGGTGGCTGGCCAGGAAGCCGGCCAAGGAGATCAGGCAGACGCCCGCGGCGGCGAACTGGGCCAGCGGCCAGGCCGCCGGCGTGGCCCAGTAGCCCAGCGTGGATATTGGCCGAGAATACTGACGATACGCTCCGCCGGCATCACCGGTCCGCGCTTGGGATCGAGGATGCCGAGGTAACGCTGCAACAACGCGTCGTTCCAACCGGCCGCCCGTTTGGTTTCCTCGGAGCGAAACAACTTGGCGATCGAGCCGTCGAGCAAAGCTTCGATCGGTCGTTCGCACTGCGTGATCATGATGAGACCATCAGGCCTGAGCGCTGCCGGCCAATCGTGCGAACATTCGACGGTGAGCAGCGCCATCATGGCGCCCAGGCTCGAGCCACCGATCGCCACAGGCCCCGCGCCTTGCCGACGACACCAGTCGATCAGGACGGCGCGCTCACGCACCGCGCCAATGAATGTATCGAGGGACCCGAGCGGCGAATCGGCGATCACCCGTTCACCGCCGTAATAGCCGACCTGGCGTCGGCGTCCATGGTAGGGCGCCTCGCAGCGCACCACCCGCATACCCTGGCTGCACAGCACCGCCGCCTCGTCCAGAAGCCCTTTCCAATGGTCGAATTCGACGCAGATGCCATGCCCCAGAACGACGGTCGGCGGATCACTCGCGCCGATCGGTTCGTAAACCCGGGCATAGACTTGGTCTCCAAGGCGTGGATAGGGAGATCTGAAACGCAGCCAGTATTGGCGCGTACCGGCGATCTCGATCGTTTGCGAACGGCTGACCTCCGGTGGCACCCGATCAGGCCGGAACAAGGCAACCGGATCGTTGACCGCGGGGCCGAAAACCGCTTCCACATCCGCGGGTTCGACCCGACGTTGTTTGACCAACGGCACATCTTCGAGCAACAAAAAGCGAAACAGGGCGCGGGCATTGTTGTAGTCGTGGCGCGCCTGCTTTCGCTCGGCTTCCAGATCGGCCCGCGCCGCCGGACCAGCTTCTCGGCCACCGAAGAAGACTGCCTCCCACGCCTCATCGACCCGCTGCGCCCTGGCCCGCCGTTTTGCCGTCCGGGCCAGGACCATGTCCAGGCGCCGCATCTGCCGCGATCCGAGTTGCAGGCCCAGATCCGCGCAAAAAAGTTTGCTGTCAAGCTCGGCCACCTCCGCTGACGCCCAGAGGCGAGAGGCGGGAAAGAAGAGGTGTTTCAGCGCGGTAACGGCCAGCCGATCGAGCCAGCGCCACGTGGCGACCACACCGACCGGCCCGGCGACAAAACGACGAATAACGTTCTCCATCCGACTAGGAATCCGCCTTCATCTTGAAATCCAACGGAATCATCAGAAGATCACAACCGGCGAGACGCCTTTCGAGTGGTGACGAGACCCCTGCGCGGCGTTGTATCACAATCCACCGTACAGGGATTTCGCCGGCCCAAGAAAGGCCCGCCTCGTCGCTGAAGTCCCATCGATGGTACGCTCGGGGTGGTTGGGAGGGGAAGCGGCTGGCCGGGCGATTCCAACAAGACACTAAATGCCCTGGCCCGATCGCGCCGGGCCGTCGAAGCGCTTTTGCCGCCCGGGCCGGCCTGTGGCAATCTCCTACCCGATGCCCATGACAAAAGGAGTCCGCACATGAGGATCGCCGTATTGGGGGGCGGGCACGGGGCCTATGCGGCCGCGGCCGACCTGGGCCAGCAGGGCCACGAGGTGGCGCTCTGGCGCCGCGACGCCGCGGCCCTGGCGCCGCTCGCCGAAAGCCTGCGCATCGGGCTGACGGACATCGCAGGCTCGCGCCAGATCGAGATCGCCAAGGCCAGCAGCGATATCGGCGAAGCCGTCGCCGGCGCCGAGCTGATCGTCATGCCCGGCCCGGCCACGGCCCAGCGCGACATCGCCCGGGCCTTGGCGCCGCACCTGGTGGATGGCCAAGTCATCTTCCTGCCGCCAGGTACCTTCGGCAGCTATCTGGTGGCGCGCTGGCTGCACGAGGCCGGCTCGCGGGCCGAGGTGACGCTGGGCGAGACCGGCACGCTGCCTTATCTCGCACGCAAACAGAGCGCCACCGAGGTCGCCGTGGTGGTGCGGGCGACGCGGCTGCCGACGGGTATTTTTCCCACCTGCCGGGCCGAACACGCCTTCAGCACAATCGAATCCGCCTACCCGGCCATCGAGCGCCGCAGCGATGCCCTCGACGGCGCCCTGATGAACGCCGGGCCGATCATTCATCCGCCGCTGATCCTCATGAACGCCGGCCCCATCCAGCATTTCGAACACTGGGACATCCACAACGAGGGCACCCAGCCGGCCATCCGCGACGTCACCACGGCGCTGGACGGCGAGCGCATCCAGGTGCGCGAGGCGCTGGGCTACGGGGGGCCGCACTTTCCGCTGGCCGACCACTACGCCAAGGAAGGCGAGGAATGGATGTACGGCCGCCAGGCCCACGCGCCGCTGGTCGAGAGCGAGCATTGGCGCGAGGCCTTGGATCTGCACAGCCACCGCTACATGCGCGAGGATGTCGAACTCGGCTTGGCCTTCCTGGTCTCGCTGGCCGACTACGCCGGGGTCTGGGCGCCGGTGGCCAGCGGCCTGTTGGCGCTGGGCTCGGCCATCGTCGGCATCGATTTTCGCGATTCGGGCCGAAGCTTGGAAAGCGCCGGCCTGGCCGGCCTCTCGCGCGACGAGCTGGCGACGCGAATGGCACAAGGATTCTATGCATGATCGCCGTCGCCGGAGCCGGCCGCATGGGCCGCGGCATCGCCCATGTGTTCGCCTATGCCGGATTCCCTATCGCCCTGGTCGATGTCAAAAGCCGGTCCGCGGCTGACCAGGCCGCCCTGCTGGCCGCAGCCGAAGCGGAGGTGGCGCGCACCATTGGGCTCATGGAATCCTTCGGCCAGGTCGATGCCGAACTCCGCAAGAAAATCCTGGCCCGCGTCAGCTACCACCCCTTGGAGGAGGCCGACGAGGTGTTCGCCGGCGCCGACCTCGCTTTCGAGGCCGTGCCCGAAGTATTGGAGACGAAGGAGCGCGCCTTCGAGCTGATCTGCCGGCGGCTGCCCGACGACGCCATCGTCTCTTCCGCCACCTCGACCATGCTGGTCGATACCCTGGCCGAATTCGTGCCCGGACCCGAGCGCTTCCTCAACGCGCATTGGCTCAACCCCGCCTTCCTGGTGCCGCTGGTCGAAGTCAGCCCGGGCGCCGCCACGGCCCCCGCCGTCACCGAGCGCCTGAAGGGGCTGCTGGAATCGGCCGGCAAGGTTCCCGTGGTCTGCGCCGCCTCGCCCGGTTTCATCGTGCCGCGCATCCAGAGCGTGGCCATGAACGAAGCGGTGCGCATGGCGGAAGAAGGCGTGGCCAGCCCGGCGGAAATCGACCGCGCTATCCGCACCGGCTTCGGCGTGCGCTATGCCGTGCTGGGGCTTTTGGAATTTCTCGACTGGGGCGGCATCGATATCCTCGACTACGCCGGCAACTACCTGAGCGAGGCGCTGGGGGCCGAGCGATTCCGGCCGCCAGCGGTGGTCAAGGAGATGATCGCCGAGGGCCGCGGCGGCATGCGCGAGGGCCGGGGGTTCTATGATTTCCGCGACATCGACGTGGAATCCTACCAACGCGAAACCATAGCCAAGTTCGTCGACCTGGTCGGCCACCTCGGCCTGCTGCCGCCGGCAAGTGCGGCCGAGCGCGAGTAACAAAGGAAAAACATCATGAGCGACGGCGGTGGACCCCGAGAACCTCTGCAGGCCTACAACAACGAGGAATTCATGCAGGGCCGCGAGGCCCGGGCGCTGCGCATCCTTTCCGAATACCTCGAGCCCCAGGCCCGCTTCGCCGAGCACCAGGTGCACGACACCATCGTCTTCATGGGCTCGGCCCGGACGCCTTCGCGTGAGCAAGCCGAGGCCGAGCTCGAGGCGGCAAAGAACGGCAAGGGCGATGTGGCGCGGGCCGAGCAACGCCTGGAGGCCTCGGCCTATTACGAGGCGGCGCGCGAGCTGGCCTTTCGCCTGACCAACTGGTCCAAGGGGCTGGGCGTTTCCGAACGCCGCTTCGTGGTCTGCACCGGCGGCGGCCCGGGCATCATGGAGGCCGCCAACCGCGGCGCCTCGGAAGCCCGCGGCCTCAACGTGGGCCTGAGCATTTCCATTCCGCTGGAAGAATACCACAACCCCCATGTCACCCATTCGCTGAACTTCATGTTCCATTACTTTTTCATGCGCAAGTTCTGGTTCACCTACCTGGCCAAGGCCGTGGTCTTCTTCCCCGGCGGCTTCGGCACCCTGGACGAGCTCTTCGAGCTCTTGACCCTGGTGCAGACCGGCAAGGTCACCAAGCGCATGCCGCTGGTGTTGTTCGGCGAGGACTATTGGTCCGAAGTGATCGACTTCGAGGCCCTGGTGCGCCACGGCACCATCGACGCGGCCGATGTCGACCTGGTGCTGCGCACCGATTCCGTCGACGCCGCCTACGACGTCATCGTGCGCGAGCTGACCGAACACGCGCTGCCGCTGCCGGGGCCGATTCTTTAGGGCCCATTCTTTAGGGTTTGCCATTGCCCTGCTATAGAGTCGGACCATGAACGAGCAGTCGACCGCGAAGCCGCCAGCCGAGGCCGAAACCGAAGCCGCGGCAGAAAAACAAAAAATCATCGCCTACGCCCAAAAGCGAGGCGCCCTGGCGGTGGGTGTGGCCGACGTCGAGGTGCTGGAACGCATCTCGCCGCCCGGCCATGGCCCCCGATCCATGATGCCGAAACTCAAGTCGGTGATCTCGCTGGGCGTCGGCGGCTCGACCCAGGGCGCCTGGCACGCCGATGCCAAGACGCTTTCCTTCATCGGCGATACCGAGACCCGGGCCTACAAGGTGGCCTATGGGCTGGCCTTCTACATAGAACAGGCGCTGGGCCGGCGCGCCATCTTCTGCCCCCCCGACATGGATCCCGAACAAGGCGCGCGCGTGCCCTTGCAAAGCATGAAGCTGCACGCCGAGGTGGCCGGCTTGGGCGCCCGTTCGCTGGCCGGCGACATCTTGTTGCACCCGGAATACGGCATGCTTTATTACGCCTCGGTGTTCACCGAGCTCGAGATCGAGCCCGATGCGCCGATGGCCGCAAACCCCTGCCCGGCGCCCTCGTGCATCAAGCTCTACCGCAAAAGTGGCCAGACGCCGTGTCAGACCTATTGCCCGGTGGCCTGCCTTTCGGGCGAGATCGACGGCCAGGGCAAGATCGCCGAGATGCGCTATGAGGCGCACGCCTGCGCCGAGATGTCGCAACAATACGAAGCCGTGCCCAACGTCATCGCCGACGCCGTCATGGCCGACAATCCCCTGGACCGGGACGCGGCCCTTTTTGGCGCCGAGAACCAGGTGCTGTGGTACAAGATGGCCATCGGCGAGGGCGAGTTGCTGGCCCAATGTTACGAGTGCATGCGGGCCTGCCCCGTTGCCACGCAAGCGCCGCTCAGCGACCCCATCCGGCGCGGCCGGGCCTTTCGCGAGGCCCAAGAGGGTGGTGAGGCATGAGCTTTGGCGTGACGCAAGAACTGATCGAGGCCTTCGGCGAGGTCATCTTCGACCTCAGCCTCAACCGCCAGCGCCGCACCGGCGACCCGGTGCGCGAACTCGACTTCGCCGCCATCGAGGCGAGCCGCGCCGACATGGGTCTTGGCGACGGCGAGATCGCCGGCCGCATCGGCCTGACCACGGAACAGGTGCGCTTCATCCGCGTGGTCATGGAGCGCCGGCGCTTTCGCACCAACCAGTACCGCAAGCTGTTTCGCCTGGGCGGCGGTCGGCGCTACCACGACGATCGCTACCTGGACCCCGAGGAAGTCCAGGTCTTCAGCGCTGACGCGCTCAGGCTGCGCCAGGCCATGAGCTTCGAGGCCGAGGCGGTCAGGGGCTTCGTGGCGGAAGGCTGGTGGCGGGGCGAGACGATCGGCGATCTGCTGGCCCGCCACGCCGCCCGGCAGCCCGATCACCCGGCCATCGTGGTCGGCGACGAGGTCATCAGCTACGCCGAATTGGCGGGCCGCGTCGAAGACCTGGCCGGCGGGCTCTTGGAACTCGGGCTGGGCCGCGGCGACGTGGTGGCGGTGCAGCTGCCCAACATCGCCGAATTCCTGATTTCCTTCCTTGCCATCGCCGCCATCGGCGGCGTCATGTCGACCATCCACATGCCCTACCGCGAGACCGAGATCCGGGCGCTCATTCGCCACAACCGGGCGCGAGCGGTGATCTGCCTGACGGCCACGCCCGACTACCGGGCGGCCGAGACCATGTTGGGCCTGAAGCCCGAACTCGCCACACTGGAGCACGTCATCGCGCTCGGCGAGGCGGTTGCGGGGACAATACCTTTCGCGGACGTGGCCAACGGAACCCTGCCGGCCGGAGGCATCGCAAACCCGCCGGTGGCTGCCGATCCCTTCCTATTGCTCTATACCTCGGGCACCACCGACGCGCCCAAGGGGGTGCCGCTGAGCCACCAGAACATGCTGGCCAACGGCGCCGCCGCGGCGCCCGAACACGGCATCGGGCCCCACGACGTGATCCTCTCGGCGGCGCCGCTGAGCCATCTTTTCGGGCTCTATTGCCCGCACCTGGCGCTGGCCGTCGGCGCCACCCAGCTTTTGCTGCCGGCCTTTTCGCCGCCCGCCCTGGCCGCCACCATCGAGGCCGGCCGGGCCAGCGTGCTGCTGACGGCACCGGCCCACGTTTCGGCCTGCCTGGACACGGGGCTCTTTGAACAACACGATGTCTCGTCACTGCGTCTCGCCATCATGTCCGGCACCACGTGTCCGCCCGACCTGGTGCGCGCCCTGGCGGCCAAGCTGGGGCAGCAGGCGGTGAGCCAGCTCTGGGGCATGACGGAATTGCAGGCCGGCGCCTTCAGCCGGCCGGGCGACGGCCTCGACGTCGCCGCCTCGAGCGCCGGCCGGGCCTGCCCGGGGAACGAGATCCGCGTTGTCGGCGAGGACGGCGGCGAATTGGCACCGGGCCGGGTGGGCGAGCTCGAGGTGCGCGGCGCCTCGATCTTTCCCGGCTATCTCGACAACGACGGCGCCAACGCCGAGGCCTTCACGGCCGACGGCTGGTTTCGCTCGGGCGACCTGGCCAGCATCGACGCGGCCGGCAATCTCTCGCTCTCGGGCCGCTCGAAGGATCTGATCGACCGTGGCGGCGTCAAGTTCAACCCGCTCGACATCGAGCGCCTCCTGGATGCCCATCCCGCCATCGCCCAGTCGGCCATCGCGCCGGTGCCGGACCAACGCCTGGGCGAACGGGCCTGCGCCTACGTCGTGCTGGCCGGCGCCGACAGCATCACGCTGGACGACATCGCCGCCTATCTCAAGGCCGAGAACGTCGCCAAGACCAAATGGCCCGAACGCCTCAAGATCATCGCCGAGATGCCGCTGACGCCGACGCGCAAGATCATCAAGGGCAAGCTCAGGGCACTGGTGAGCTAGCTGCCGGCATGGATCTCGCTCCCGAAACCCGGCTCGAACGCGCCCTGGTGCTGGCCACGCGGCTGCATGCCGGGCAGCAGCGCCTGGGTACGGGCAGCGCTTTCGTCTCGCACCTGCTGGCGGTGGCGGCGCTGGTCATGGAATACGGCGGGGATGAAGACGCGGCCGTGGCGGCACTCTTGCATGATGCCGCCGAGGACCAGGGCGGCCAGGCCACGCTCGATCTCATCCGGCAGGAATTCGGCGACCAGGTGGCCGACGTCGTGCTGGCCTGCTCGGACACCTTGGAAGACCCCAAACCGCCCTGGCGCCGGCGCAAGCTCGACTATGTCGCCTCCGTGCCCGGCAAATCGCCGGCTGCCCGCCTGATCTCGATGGCCGACAAGCTGCACAACGTCCGCGCCGTGATGCAGGACTACCGCAGCCTTGGCGAGCAGCTGTGGCTGCGTTTCAACGGCCGGCGCGAGGGCACGCTGTGGTATTACCGGGCCCTGGCCGAGGCCTTCGCCGGCAGCGAACCACGGGCCCTTTCCGAGGAACTTATGCGCGCCGTCGACGAGCTCGACCGCCTGGTGGGAGAGGTACCATGAACGACAGCATCGACAGCCGCGAGGCCCTGAGGGCGCTTTATGGCGAGCCCAGCGAGCTGGTGCAGCAAAAGCGCCTCGACCGTCTCGACCGCCATTGCCGCGCCTTCATCGCCCATTCGCCCTTCGTCGTCATCGCTTCGGCCGATGCCGCCGGACGGGCCGATGCTTCGCCGCGCGGCGGCGATCCCGGCTTCGTTTCCGTGGCCGACGACCGTACCGTGGTGATCCCCGATTGGCCCGGCAACCGCCTGATCGATACGCTCGAGAACATTGTCGCCAGCCCTCGGCTCGGGCTGCTGTTCCTGGTGCCGGGCGTCAACGAGACGTTGCGCCTCAACGGCGGCGCCACCATCAGCACCGATGCCGCCCTGCTCGAGTCCCTGGCGGTAGGCGGCAAACGACCCAGATCCGCCCTCGTGGTGGAAGTCGAGGAAGCCTTTCTGCACTGCTCCAAGTCGTTGCTGAGGGCGGCACTTTGGCACCCTGAGAGCCAGATCCCGCGCGATCGTTTCCCCTCGCTGGGCCAGATGCTGGCCGACCAGATCGCCGAGATCGGCGCCGCGGACGCCGAGGACCTGGTCCAGGCCTCGATCGCGAAGGGGCTATACAGGGGATAACACCGAGGGCACGTAGCCCGGATTGAGTTGCATTTGCGGCAATTGCGCGCGACGATTGGTCGCAGTGCGCAGTGGGGCAAGCATCCTAAAATAATAAAGTCGCCGGTACGCCCGGCAGGCCCCGAAGCGCCGGACAACAGGGGGATTTTGTTATGCCGTTGGGAGACATCCTGGTCATCGACGATGGCCACA
>JASLXG010000068.1 GCA_030740435.1 Alphaproteobacteria bacterium
ACTTCTCGCTGACGGTGACGGCGACTTCGACGGAAGCCGACGGCGACACGGCCTCGACGGTTTCGACGCTGAACGTGGCGGTGACGGGTGTGGCCGATGCGCCGACGGTGAGCGTGAGCGACGCCAGCGGTGCCGAGGATACCGCCATCGCGCTGGATATCTCGGCCGCGGTGACGGATGTGGACGCCATGAGCGATACCACCGCCAGCCACTTTGAAGATGCAGGTCAAACCGAGGGTGGCGACGGACCCTGGCAGCGCCTCAAGCAGCGCCTCTTGCCACAGGGCGGGGGCGACGGAGAGCGCAAGAAAAAGCCGCTCATGAGCCGGCTCAAATCTTGGTTCGGCGCCGGCCGCGGCATCGCCCTGATCCTGCTGCTGGTGCTGGGCGTGGTGCGCAGCATCGACCCGGAAGTGGTGCAGGTCTGGCGGGCCAAGGCCTTCGATCAGTACCAGATCATCCAACCCCGCGAACTGCCGCCGGGGGGACTGCCCAACGGCGTCACCATCGTCGACATCGACGAGGCCAGCATAGAGGAACTGGGCCAATGGCCCTGGCCCCGCACCATGCTGGCCAGGATGGTCGACAACCTGATGAAGATGGGCGCCATCGTGGTCGGCTTCGACGTTTTCTTCGTCGAGCCCGACCGCATGTCGCCGGACAAGTTCGCCACTTCCGTCTCCGGCCTCAAGCCCGAGTTGGCCAAGCAGCTCAAGCGCCTGCCCTCGAACGACCGGGTGTTCGCCCTGGCACTCCGGCAGGGCCGGGTGGTGCTGGGCCAGAGCGGCTACCAGAGCAAAATCGGCGAAGGCAAGCTGCCCAAGGGCACGCCCAGTGGTTTCAAGGGGCCCAATCCCAGGGAAGTGATCTTCCGCATGCCCGGCTTGGTCCGCAACATCCCGATCCTCGAGAAGTTCGCCTCGGGCCGCGGCATGGTCACGTTGAAACCCGAAAGCGACGGTGTGGCGCGCCGCGTTCCCGCCATCATCGGGGTGGAAAAACAGATCTATCCCGCCCTGGTGATCGAAATGCTGCGGGTAGCGGCCGGGCGCTCCACCTATCTCGTGCGCTCGAAAGAGGACCTGGGGTCCGGCAAGGTCCTGGTCCAGGACATCGTCATCAGTAAGGGCTTCGAGATCCCTACCGATCCAGGTGGCCGCATCCCGGTCTACTACCGTCCCTACGATAAGAACCTCTATCTGTCGGCCAAGGACGTTATCAATGGCACCGCGCCCCTGGACCGGGTGAAGGGCAATTTCATCCTGGTCGGCACCAGCGCCGCCGGCCTTCTGGACATCTGGACCAGCCCCATCGACGCTGCGCTGCCCGGCGTCGAGGTCCACGCCAACCTGCTGGAAACCATCCTCACCCAGAACTATCTCAAACGGCCCATCGATTCGGCCGGCGTCGAGATCGTCATGGCCCTGGTCGCCGGCCTGGCCATGATCATGCTGGTGCCGACCATCGGCGCGGCCTGGACGCTGGGCCTGTTGGTGGTGCTGTTCGCCGGCCTGACCGGCTATTCCTGGTATGAATACAGCGAAAAACTGACGCTGGTCGACGTCACCTATCCCAGTGCCTCGACCTTCGCGCTTTATCTGCTGCTGACCTATACCAGCTACGCCAAGACCATGGCCGAGAAAAAACAGATGCGCGGCGCCTTCAGCCAGTATCTCTCGCCGGCCCTGGTGGAGCAGTTGGCCGACGAGCCCGACCGCTTGACGCTGGGCGGCGAGATGAAGGACCTGACGCTGCTGTTTGCCGACATCCGCGGCTTCACCACGATTTCGGAACAGTTCAAGTCCGACCCCACCGGCCTGACCAACCTCATCAACCGCTTTCTCACGCCCATGACCGACATGATCCTGTCGCGCCAGGGCACCATCGACAAGTACATGGGCGACTGCATCATGGCGTTCTGGAACGCGCCCCTGGATGATGGCCGCCACCCGCAGCATGCCTGCGATTCGGCGCTTTCCATGTTCTCGGCGCTGGAGGGCCTGAACGAGGAGATCAAGGTCGAGCGCGAGGCCGCCAATGAGCCCTTTTTTCCCATCAACATCGGCATCGGCCTCAACACCGGCGAATGCTGCGTCGGCAACATGGGCTCGGCCCAGCGCTTCGACTATTCCGTGCTGGGCGATGCCGTCAACCTGGCCGCCCGCCTCGAGGGCCAGTCCAAGACCTACGGCGTCGGCATCGTCATCGGCGACCTGACGCAACAGGCGGCACCCGAATACGCCTCCGTCGAGCTCGACCTTCTGGCCGTCAAGGGCAAGTCCGAGGCAGTGCGCATTTTCGCTCTGCTGGGCGACGCCGAGATGGCCCAGTCGCCCGAATTCCAGGACTTCAAGGCCAAGCACGACATCATGATCGCGACCTACCGGTCGCAGGACTGGGAAGGTACCCGCAAGTTATTCGCCGAACACCGCCAACTCGAGGGCTCGCTCGACGTGCTTTACGATCTCTACGAGGAGCGCATGGTCGAGTACGAACTGAACCCGCCCGGTGACGACTGGGACGGCGTCTTCGTCGCCACCTCGAAGTAGATTCTTTCGTTAGACCCTCTTTTTTTTAGCCCCTCACCGGGCGGGCGCATCCGCGCCCTTGGCCTCCGACCCCCTACCGGGGGCCGGCTTAGCAACAAAAGCCGCCTCACCCTTTTTTGTTATTTGCTGCTTGGTCTTGGTGCAACGGGAGCAACGCGACCCGCCGCAACTGCGGCGCCCCCGCGGAGGCTGCGGAGCGCAGCTCCGCCGCCGTGAGCGCTAAAACCAACGAACGCTAACCGCCTTAGCGTTCATGAAACGCCTCATAGCGGATCTTGAGCACCGGCCGGATGAGGTATTCCATCACCGACTTCGAGCCGGTCTGGATGTCGACCGTGGCCTGCATGCCCGAGGTGATGGGCAAATCGCCCTCGCGGTCGCCGAGATAAGCCTTTTCGGTAGTCACCAGGACCCTGAAGAAAGGCGTGCCGTCGTCGTCCAGGCTCGAGTCGGCGGCGACGTGGCTGACGCGGCCGTCGAGACCGCCGTAGCGCACGAAATCATACGATGAAACCTTGATTTGGGCGGGCTGGCCTTCGCGCACGTAGCCCCGGTCGATGGGGTTGAGCTTGGCTTCGACGATGAGATTTTCGTGAATCGGCACGATCTGCATGATGACGTCGCTGTCGCGCACCACGTTGCCGATGGAGTTGAAGGCCAAGCCCTTGACCACGCCGTTGATGGGGCTGCTGACGACCGTGCGTTGCTCCTTCTCCTCGGCCTGTTTGAGGGCCTGCTCCTTGCCCGCGATCTCGAGCTCGGTGCGGCCCAGCTCGGTGCGCGCCTCGCGGCGGAATTTGATGCGGAACGAGGAGATTTCCTTCTGCACGGCGGCCAGCGCCGCCTTGGCCTTGGGGATCGATTCCACGTTGGCATCGACCTGGCCATTGAGGCTTTCCACTTCCTGCTGCCATTCGACGAACTGGACCTTCGAAATCAACGCTTCCTCGACCAGGGCCTCGCCCATCTTGACTTTCTTTTTGGCCAACGCGAGATTTTTCTTGGCCGCCGCCAGGGTGGCTTGGAATTCCTTGATCTCCTGGCGTTATTGCCGCACCTCGCTTTTGAGCTTGTCGAGACCGGCGTCCAACTCGTCGCGGCGATCCTGGAGCTGCAGTTGTTCGGCCTTGGCCATGTTGGGCAGCCGCTCCAGGGGCCCCTCGGGGAACTTCGGCTTGCCGCCCTCGGCCTCGGCCTCGAGGCGGGCCTTTCTGATCAGCAGGGCATCGAGCTCGGCCTGGACCTGATCGAGGTTGCCGCCGCTGGCCAGGTCAAGGGCTATCAGTTGCGCGCCCTTTTCGACGATATCGCCATCCTGGACGTAGATCGCCTCGACGATGCCGCGCTCGAAGCTCTGGATGTCGCGGACCTGGCTTTGCGGGATCACCTCACCCTCGGCGCTGGCGTATTCGTCGAGCTGGGTGAAATAGGTCCAGGCCACGAGCACCGCCAACAGCACCATGACGCCCCAGGCGTATTTGCGCCCGGTCGGTACGGGGTGGCTGTCTACCAGTTCGTCGAGCTGACCCATGGGCCGCCTGTGTCGCCGGGATCTCCCCAGCCGTTGCTACGCCTGCTCCCGCAGCAGCGGGGCCGGCATCTGCCCCGCCACCAATTGCGGCACCACGTCGATGGGCCGGCCGCTACGTACGATACGCCCTTTTTGCATGATTAGCACCTGGCGGCAAACCGCCAGCAGGCCGGGACTGTAGGTGATCAGCAGGACGGTATGGTCTTGGGCCAGGGTCTCGAGGGTTTCGGCAAGCTCGGCCTCGCCCGAGCGGTCCAGGTTGCTCGAGGGCTCGTCGAGAATCAGAATCGGCGGATCGCCCAGCAGGCCGCGCGCGATGGTCAGGCGCTGACGCATGCCACCGGAAAGGCGCTGCCCGGCCTCGCCGACCTCGGTGCCGTAGCCGTCGGGAAAATCGATGATGTATTCGTGCAGTCCCGCCCGCTTGGAGGCGGTCAGGATTTCCTCGTCGCTGGCGCCGGAGTTGCCCTTGGCGATGTTGTCGCGGATGGTGCCGGTAAAGAGAAAGCATTCCTGCGGCACGTAGCCGAACCACTCGGCCATCTCGGTGCGGGTGAACTGCTTGATGTCGGCGCCGTCGAGCAATATCCGGCCCGCGGTCGGCTGATAGAGCCCCTGGATCATCTTGACCAGGGTCGACTTGCCGCTGCCGTTGGCGCCCAGGATGGCGATCAGGCCGCCGGGCTGGATCTCCAGGCGCACGCCGTCGATGACCAGGCCGCTTTCCTCGCCATAGGAGAACTTGACGTTCTCGAGCCCGATGACGCCGTGCGGCCGGTCGTGCGCGATGCTGATCTCGCTGCGCTCCTGGGGCATGCCGAAGGCCTCGCCCAGCCGCTTCACGGCCTGGCGGTAGGAAGCGTAGCCCCGCCACGAGCCCACCAGCTGGTTGAAGGGCCCCAGCACCCGGTTGCTCAGCATGTTGGCGGCAATCAACGATCCGATGGTCAGGCGCTGGTCCATGATGGCCAGCGCGCCGACCGAAACCATGGCGATGGAGGTGAAGGTGGCCAGGCCGGCGCCCAGGTTGATGTACTTGTCGGCCCGCCCGCCGCGCAGGATGGAGCGTTCGATGGTTTCGGCCTGTTTCTCCTCCCACAGCGGCTTGAGATCGTCCTCCAGCGCCAGCGCCTTGACCGTCGAGCGGCCGGAGATGATCTCGGCCATCAAGGTGTCGCGGCCAAAGCCCGATTCGCGCTCCTCGCTGCTGGCCTGGTTGACGACCTGGGCCGAGCGCCAGCCGACGATCACGAACACCGGCAGGACGAGGGCGATGACGAAGGCCACCGGCGCCGCGATGACGACGATGAGGCCGAGGAAGAGAACGGCGAACGGCAGGTCGGTGACCAGGATGGCCGAGGGCCCCGAGAGCGTGTTGCGCACCACGTCGACGTCTTTGAAGAGCGCATTCCAGTAGGCCGCCGTGCGCGCTTCCAGCGTCGCCAGCGGCATGGCCAGGACTTTGTCGAAAAGCGAACGCCCCACCGCCACGTCGATGCGCAGCGCCGCACGCTGCATCATGCGGCTGCGCACCTGACGCAGCACGAAGTCGAAGAGCAGCACCATGCCCATGCCGACCAGCAGCCCGCCGAGCGTGCTGATGCCGGCGTGGAAGATCACGCGGTCGTAGATCTGCATGGTGAAGACCGGCACCGCCAAGGCCAGCAAGTTGACGAACAGCGAGATCATGCCGACCTCGCGGTACATCGGCTTCAACGGCTTGAGGATAGGCTTCAGCCAAGCATTCGGATTTTCGTCCGACATACCTCGTCCCACTCTCGGCTCGCGCCGGGTCAAAATCACGCCAGGTCAAATCGTTACTACGCTTACCAAACGTCAAACCAATGGTCTTAACCAACTTCATCCAGGTTAAGAAAGCCTAAAGCCGCGGGAGATGGCAGGCCATGACCAGGTGGGAAATGCGGGGTAGTATGGTTGGCGATGAAGAAATTAATCGCCATCACCCCCGGATTGCGATCGCTGGCGGCATTGCTTTGGCTCGGCCTGGTACTGCTCGACCCGGCCCCGCTTCGGGCCCAGGCGCCCGAGGGCCAGACGCTTGAGGGACTACCGGCGGCCACCGTCGAGGAGCTCTCGGCCCTGGTCGAGACGCTGCAGGACGAGGGCCGGAGAGCAGAATTGGTGACCACGCTGCGGGGCCTCATGGCGGCCCGCGGCGCCAGCCCCGAGGCGCCCACCTCAGACGCCCTTTCGCAAACGCTGCGCGGTTTTTCCCAGACCCTGGGGGAGGCCGGCTCGGCCCTGGTGACGCTGGGCCGCAACTACGGCGATCCGCGCCGCATCGTGGCCTGGTTCGGGGCCCAGGCCGACGACCCCGAACGCCGCGCGCTGTGGCTGCGCATCGTCTTCCAGCTGGCGGTCATGGTGGCGGCCGGGCTGGTGGCGGCGGGCCTGGTGCGCTGGTTCCTGGCCCGGGCGCGCCGCGCCGTCGAGCAGCAGAGTTCGGAGGCCGCCCGGCTTTGGCAGCAAGCGCCGCTGCTGGTGGCCCGGACGCTCCTGGACCTGGTGCCCATCGCCGCCTTCGCCGGCGGCGCCTTCGCCGCCATCGCGCTGCTGGAACCCGGCGAACGGGCGCGGCTGGTGATGCTGGCCGCCATCTATGCCGTGGTGCTGGCGCGCGGCATCCTGGCCGTGGCGCGCATGCTGCTGACGCCGCTGGTGCCGACGCTCAGGCTTTGGACCTTGAAGGACAAAACCGCGGCCTACCTGTTCGTCTGGCTGCGCCGCCTGGTCAACCTGCCGGTGTTCGGCTATTTCACGGCCCAGGCGCTGTTGGCGCTGGGGCTGCCGGATGGCGGCTATACGGTGCTGGTCAAGCTGGTCGGCCTGGGCGAGGCCTTGCTGCTGTTCGTGCTGGTCAGCCAATTGAAGGCCGAGGTGGCCGCCGCCATTCGCGGCAGCGGCGAGGCGGGGGGCGTTTTCTCCTTCAGCAACCTGCGCCGCCGCCTGGCCGACGCCTGGCACGTGGTGGCCGGTCTTTACCTGGCGGCACTTTATTTCGTCTGGGCGCTGGAGATCCCGGGCGGTTTCGCCTACCTGCTCGAGGGCACCCTGGTCAGCCTGGTCATCGTGCTGGCGACCCGCCTGGTGCGCGACCTCATGCGCCGCGGCGCCGATCGGCTGCTGCGCGTCTCGCCGGCCATTCGCGCCCGCTATCCCCATATCGAAAGCCGGGCCAACCGATATTTGCCCTGGGCCCGCAACGTGGCCGCCGGACTGGTCTATTTCGTGGCGGCGCTGCTGCTGCTCGATGCCTGGGAGATCGACGTCTTTGCCTGGCTGGCCGGCGACAGCGGCCGCGAATTGCTGGCCCGGGCGGTGAACGTCATCTTCGTGCTGCTGGTCTCGCTGGGCATCTGGGAGCTGGCTAGCGGCCTCATCACCATCTATCTGGAAAAGCGTGACACCGAGGACCACGAGGTGGTGCGCAGCGCCCGCGCCCGCACGCTCTTGCCGCTGGCCCGCAACGCGCTCCTGGTCGTCATCTTCACCCTGGCGGCGCTGACAACGTTATCCGAGCTCGGCGTCGACATCGGGCCGCTGCTGGCCGGTGCCGGAGTGGTGGGATTGGCCGTCGGCTTCGGCGCCCAGACCCTGGTCAAGGACATCATCACCGGCGCTTTCATCCTCTTTGAGGACGCCATCTCGGTAGGCGACTACGTCGAGGTGGGAGGCCATTCCGGCACCATCGAATCGCTCACGGTACGTACCATCCAGTTGCGCGCGCCCAGCGGCACCGTCTACACCGTGCCCTTCTCGTCGGTCGACACCATCACCAACATGACCAAGGATTACGCCTTCCACATCGCCGAGGTGGGCGTGGCCTACCGCGAGGACATCGAGGAAGTCATGGCGGTGCTGGAGGAGGTCGGCGAGGAGCTGCGCCAGGACCCGGAATTCGGCCCGCACATCCTCGAGCCCATCAGCATCGACGGCGTCGACCGCTTCGACGATTCGGCGGTGGTCATCCGGGCCCGGCTGAAGACCGAGGCCGGCCAGCAGTGGCGCATCAAGCGGGCGCTCAACCGCCGCATCAAGCACGCCTTCGATGCCCGCGGCATCGAGATACCCTTCCCCCACAGCACCATCTTCATGGGCGAGGACAAGAGCGGCCGGGCCCAGATGCTGCGGGTGCAAAACAGCGCTACGGAGCCCGAAAGCGAAAGCTGAGCGCCCGTTGCGCGAAACCGAATCGGAATCTGACTCATGGAATCACGGCCTGAGATCGGCGCCGTCAACTGGCTCGGCGTCTGGACCCTTTATGCCAAGGAAGTGCAGCGTTTCGTCAGCGTGCTGGGCCAAACGGTGCTGGCGCCGACGGTAACCTCGCTCATCTTCCTGGCCATCTTTTCGCTGGTGCTGGGGGGCGCGGTGCGCACCGTCGGCGACGTGCCCTACCTCAAGTTCCTGGCGCCCGGCCTGATCATGATGACCATCGTGCAGAACTCGTTTGCCAACAACGCATCTTCGATGATGATCTCGAAGATCCAGGGCAACATCGTCGACGTCCTGATGCCGCCCTTGTCGGCCGCCGAGCTCACCTTCGCCTATGCCGCCGGCGGCGCCACCCGGGGCCTGCTGGTGGGCCTCAGCGTCACCCTGGCCATGGCCCTCTTCGCGCCCTTGCAGCCCTACAACATCGCCGCCATCGTGTTCTTTGCTCTCAACGGCGCGCTGATGCTCTCGCTGATGGGCCTGCTCGCCGGCATCTGGGCCGACAAGTTCGATCAGCTCGCGCTGATCACCAATTTCGTCATCACGCCGCTCGCCTTCCTTTCCGGCACCTTTTATTCCATCGAGCGCCTGCCCGAGATCTGGCGGGGCCTGAGCCGCTTCGATCCCTTCTTCTACATGATCGACGGCTTTCGTTATGGCTTCATCGGCTCGTCGGACGGCTCGGTGGTGCTGGGGGCGGTGGTGCTGGGGGCGGTCAACGCCGGGCTCTGCGCGCTCTGCTACGTGGTGTTCGCCCGGGGCTACAAGCTCAAGGCCTGAGGGGCGCGGTCTGAAGGAGAAAGCGATGAACGGCGCGGACCTGATCGCCAACATTCTCAAGGCGGAAGGCATCGAGCTGGTTCCCGCCTTTCCCCACAGCGACCTCATCGATGCCGTTGCCAAGCTTGGTATGCGGCCGCTGATCGTGCGCCAGGAACGCCACGCGCTGCACATCGCTGACGGCTACGCGCGCACCACGGGCGGGCGGCGGATCTGCTGCACCACCGTGCAATACGGTCCCGGCTCCGAGAACGCGGTGGGCGCCTTGGCGCAATGCTACGCCGACAACGTGCCGGTACTGCACATGCCGGGCGGATATGCGCTCGGCGATCAGGGGGCGGCGCCAAACTTCAACGCGGCGCGCAACACCCAGCTCGTCAGCAAATGGAGCGAGATGGTGCTCCGGGCCGAGCGCATCCCCGAGATGATGCAGAACGCCTTCGCGCGGCTCAGGAACGGCCGACCGGGCCCGGTCCTGCTGGAGGTGCCGATCGACATCTTCAGCGGGGCGGTCGATGCGGCCCTGCTCGAGAGCTACCGCCCCCAGCGCCGCTCGGCCCCGGCCGGCGCAAGGGAAGACGTGCGCCAGGTTGTCGACATGCTGCTGGGGGCCAAGTCGCCGCTGATCGTCGCCGGCCAAGGCATTTTGTACGCCGGGGCCTGGGATGAACTCCGCCAACTCGCCGAGCTGACCCAAACGCCCGTCATGTCGACGCTCAACGGCAAGAGCGCCTTTCCCGAGAACCACCCGCTGTCGCTGGGCTGCGCCGGCGCATCAAGGCCCGATAGCGTGGTTCGTTTCCTCGACAAGGCCGACCTGATCCTCGGCCTGGGCACCAGCTTCAGCCGCTCGGACTACATCACGCCGTTCCCGACCAAGGGCCGAACCTTCGCCCAGCTGACCAATTGGGAGGGCGATTTGGCCAAGGATTACCCCCTCGATTTCGGCCTCGTCGGCGACGCCAAGCCGACCATCGCCGCCATCGTCGCCCGGGCCACGGAAGTGATGGGCGAGAGCGGCCGGCGCCCGGAGAGCGCGGTGGCGGACGAGATCGCCGCGCTCAAGGCGGCGTATCTCAAACAATGGCGGCCGCTGCTCGAATCGGACACGGTCCCGATCAACCCCTACCGGGTGGTCAACGACCTCATGGCATCCGTCGATCGCAGCAAGACCGTGGTGACCCACGATGCCGGCTCGCCGCGCGATCAGATGACCGCTTTCTTCGAGGCCCTCACGCCCTTCGGCTACATGGGCTGGGGCAAGACCACCCAGCTCGGCATGGGGCTGGGGCTGATGCAGGGCGCCAAGCTGGCACGGCCCGACTGGAATTGCATCAACGTCTGCGGCGACGCCGCCATCGGCATGGTCGGCATGGATATCGAGACTGCCGTGCGCAACCGCATCGGCACCACCACCATCGTTCTGAAGAACGCGGTGATGGGTGGCTACAGGGAATACCATCCCAGCGCCGCCGAGGAATACGCCATCCACGAGCTGGGTGGAGACTATGCCGACATGGCGAAGTCCCTGGGCGCCCATGGCGAGCGCGTGGAGGCGCCGGCGGAGATTAAGCCGGCCATCGCCCGGGCGCTCGAGCGCAATGCCGAAGGCTCCCCGGCGCTTCTCGAAGTCATCACGGCGGAGGAGCCGCGCATGGCCAAGAAGCTGCCCAGCGGAATCGACTGAGGCAGCGGCTTCAAATCCGGGATCACCCATTCACCTTGTCGCCGCCGCCTGTCCCAGGGCATGGCGAACGTCCCCGAGCAAAAACCCGGGTCGGCCGCCCATATTGACGACTGTCGATCGACACCGTACACTCGCCAAGTGATCAAGTCGTTCCGTCATCGCGGCCTGAAGGCGCTTTATGAAGGTGGACGCCCGGCAAAAGTCGCGCCGGGCCACAGGGCAAAGCTTGAGCGTATCCTGACCGCATTGGACCGAAGTAGCGGGCTACAAGGAATGGACCTGCCCGGCTTTCGGATGCATCGGCTCAAGGGCAACCTGAAGGGCCATTTTGCGGTCTCGGTCCCGGGCAATTGGCGGGTGACCTTTCGCTTCGAGGGCGGGCACGCTGTCGATGTGGATTATCTGGACTATCACTAGGAGGTCCTGACATGGCCATGAAGAACCCTGTGCATCCAGGCGCCATTGTGCGCGAGGATTGCCTGGCCCCCCTGGGGCTCTCGGTTACCGAAGGGGCAAAGCGGCTTGGCGTCGGCCGCCAAACGCTTTCCAACCTGGTCAACGAGAAGGCGTCCGTGTCCATCGAAATGGCCTACCGGCTGTCGAAGGCCTTCGGCTCGACCCCGGAAACCTGGCTCGGCATGCAGTTGGCTTTCGACCTCGCCCGGTCGCGTGACCTGGAGCGCAAAATCAAGGTCAAGCGCATTGAGGCTGCGTAAGGCACTGCGTTGCGAAAAATTTGCCTGCCCATTTCATGGGTAGATCCCAAGCCTGCCATCCAAGCAAGGGCACTCGCCGGTAGGCGGACCGGAAGGATGGCCTCCGGTCGCGCAGGAGCGTGTGGAGCCGCCGCCGCGTCAAATAGCCGAGGCTGTTCTCTAACTCGGGACCTGGATGTCAAGCTCTCCATCAAGTTCCTGCCGGGTCCACTGTTCTCTCCGCGGTAGGGGCTGTGCCCTCCGCATGATGGCGTTTGGGGACGTTGGCGGTTCAATCTTGAAATGCTTTGGTCCGCGGCACGGGTATCAGCTGCGAGCCTGGGGCCGGCTAAAGGCAGTCGACTTAACTTGGTCGTGCTCCCCTCACATTTTCTTCCCGGCGGTCCAGCCGCCATCGACCATCAGCGTCGTGCCGGTGATGAAGCTGGCCTCGTCGGAGGCCAGAAAGAGAATCGCGCGGGCGATCTCGTCGGCTTCGCCCCAGCGGTTCATGGCGTGGACCGAGCGCACGGTCTCGGCCATCTCGGGATCATCGAAATAGGCTTCGGTCATGGCCGTCCGCGTGACCCCGGGACCGACGGCATTGATGCGAATGTCCTGTTCGCCCAATTCCAGCGCCATCTGCTTGGTCAACCCCACGACGGCGTGCTTGGAAGCCGTGTAGGCCGCCCGCTTGGGCGCCGCCACCAGGCCCAGCGTCGAGGCCAGATTGACGATCGCCCCGGCGCGGCCGGCTTCTACCAGACGCCTGACGAAGGTTTGCGAGCAAAGGAAAACGCCCGTCAGGTTGACGCCGATCACCCGGCACCACTCCTCGTAGGAGAGCTCGATCATGGGCACGATCTCGCGTACTCCGGCGCTGTTGACGAGCACATCGAGAGCGCCGAGCCAATCCTCGAAAGCCGCGAAGCCGGCCGCCATCGCCGGCGCGTCCGTGGTATCGAGCGTGAAGGCCTTGGCCTGGCCACCGCCTTCGACGATCTCCGCGGCGCAGCCTTCGGCCGTCTCGGGGTCGATATCGGCGATGACGACCTTGGCGCCCTCGGCCGCGAAGGCCAGTGCCGTCTCGCGCCCAATTCCGCTTCCCCCACCGGTAACGACAACGCCTTTGTCTTGAAACCGCATTTCCCTTCCCTCCTTGATGGCCCGCATTTCTCACCGGGGCACGGCCTGCGTGGCCTCGACCAAGCGCCGCTCATCTCACCCTGCCACAAGGCGGATATCAACCTTCATCCCGACGGCTTTGGCGTATCGTTCGAGGGTTTTCAGTGAAGGTTTGTGGCCGCTCTCCGGGCGAGCCACCGTGGGCTGGCTGGTTCCCATGCGCTCGGCGACCTGCTCCTGGGTCAGTCCGGCCTTGGTCCGGGCCTCGACAAGCTCCCTCGCCAGCCGGAACTCGGGCGCCAGGGCGGCGTAATCCTTGCGGTATTCCGGGTCGTCGCGCCATTTCCTTCGCAGTTTGGAAAAGGGAATGGTCATCGGTTCAGCATGGCTCGCATGCCGGTACTATACCATTTTTTGGTATGCCCTCTCAAATCACCCGACATCGAGGGCAGGTCCTCACTGTTCCCCAGCTACTCAAAATATTTGACAAAAATGTACATTAAGGCTCTCATGTACATGTTGTACATAACTGGAAGCTGCCATGAAAGCCTATAGCGCCAGAGATGCCAAGGAGCATTTTGGCGAGCTGATGGATACGGTGCAGCGGGAGCCGGTTTCGATCGAAAAATACGGCCGCCCCGTTGCCGTGATGATGTCGGAAACGGAGTATGAAGAACTGAAGCTGGAACGTCTGCGGGCGATACTGGCCCATAGCGAAGCGCAGGCCGACAGGGGAGAGTTTGCCGAGGACAGCAGTTTGCAGGGCTTGCTCGATGAACTTGACGGCGAGCGTCAGCCGAAAACTTGATGGCAAATGAATATGTCCTGACGAAGCCGGCGCGTGCCGACCTCAAAAGGATCGGTCAATACACGGCGGAAAAATGGGGCATTGATCAAGAAAAAAAATACCTGACACAGCTCTTTGAACGTTTTGATGCATTGGCCGAAAATCCCCACCTCGGCAGGGAACGGCCGGAAATCAAACCCGGATACAGGAGCATTGTCGAAGGCAGGCACGTTATCTTCTACCGCGTAAGAGGCGCGAAGGTCGAAATTCTCAATGTTCTGCACGGACAACTGGACCTGAAGCGACAATTGGAAAATCCCCGCCGCCCACGGCCGCGCCGTGGTCGGGGGCCGGAGTAGCCTGGGGCAGGACACTAGGAGATTCAAATGACTCGCATTCCCATCCACCCCGGGGTGACGCTGAAGCAGGATTTTCTCGAACCGCTCGAGCTCAGCGCCAACCGGCTGGCGGCAGCCATCAAGGTGCCGCAAAACCGCATCAGCGCCATCGTCAACGCCAGCCGCGGCATCAGCGCCGATCCTTCCCGGGGCGATACCCACCTGCGCCCGTGTCGACATCGCGGTCGAAAGGAGAGCGACTCCCCTCATCGGTGAGGCGTTGTGGTATGATGGAGGCAATATCCGCAAAAACGTTGCTTCATTCGACAAGAACATGCACGAAACACGCCCTACCGATCCCATGGATCTGAAGATCCTCGATGCCCTGCAGAGCGACGCCTCGGTCAGCAACCAGCAGCTCGCCGAACTGGTCGGGCTGTCGGCTTCGCAATGTTCGCGCCGCCGCGCCGGCCTCGAGGAGAGGGGCCTGATCCGGGGCTATCGGGCGCTGCTCGACCGCGAAGGGCTGGGGTTCGGGGTGACGGTCTTCATCAGTCTCTCGCTGGACGCCCACAACACCAAGGGCGCCCGCAGCATCCGCGAGCTGGCCGCGAGGACGCCGGAGATCCTGGAAGCCCACGCCCTGACGGGCTCGGCCGATTACCTGTTGAAGGTGGTGGTGCGTGATCTGCGGGAGCTCTCGGATCTGGTCAACGATGTCCTGTTGCCCAACCAAGGCGTGGCCCGCGTCCATTCCAACATCGTGCTGGAGACCCTCAAGGAAGAGGTCAGCCTGCCCCTGAGGTAGTACCCACTAGCTCTTGCCCGGCCTTGAAGGCCCGCAGGTTGAGCTCGGCCAGGGCCTTCTTGCGCTCCAGGAAGCGGGCCATGGCGGTTTCCGCCAGCAATTCCGGATCGAGCGGCAACTTGGCGCTGGCCGCGCCCAGCATCACCATGTTGACCAGGCGGGGCTCTCCCAGTCGCCGGCTTACCTCCGTCGCCTCGATGCCCTGCACCGCCCGCCCGGAGGCCTGCATGCTGGCCAGCGGGTCTTCGGGGTAACTGGCGGCACCGGTCGAGACCACCGGCGGTATCAAGGCCGTCAGGTTGACCAGGGCGGCGCCCTCGGGCTTGAGGCAGCCGAGCCAGCGCAGGCCCTCGGCCGGTTCCAGGGCCAGCAGCAGGTCGGCCTCGCCGGGCGCAATCGAGGGGCAGAGGATTTGCCGCCCGAAGCGCACCTGCGAGTTGACGCTGCCGCCGCGCTGGGCCATGCCGGCGACCTCGGTTTTCTTGACGTCGAAGCCGGCCGCCAGCGCGGTTTGCGCCAGCACTTCCGAGGCCGTCATCACGCCCTGGCCGCCGGTTCCCGCGACCACGATGTTGTAGCTGGCGTCGCCGCCGGCGGGGCCATTCATGCCCCCACCTCCGCCCCGGCCCGGTCCGCGACCGGCACGTCCCCAAGCGGCTGAATGACGTCGGGGCCGCAGGTCTCGGCGCAGAGGCGGCAGCCGGTGCAGGCCAGCGAATCGATGCGCACCCAGGCCTTGTCGAAACGCTTGCCGGATTTCTTGACCTCGACCTCGCGGCGCGTGACCTGCAGCGCCGGACAGCCGGTTTGCAGGCAATTGGCGCAACCGGTGCAGGCCTCTTCGATAACCGCCAGCGGGCGCTCGGGCCGGAAATCCTCGATCAGTACGCAGGGCTTGTTGGTGATGATCACCGAAGGCTCGGGCGCCGCCGTTTCCTGCTTGATGATCTTGAAGAGCTTCGGCATTTCATAAGGATCGACCTCGTGGATGCGCTCGGGACGGACGCCCAGCGCCCGCACCAGGGCGGTGAAATCGAGCTCCGGCGCCGGCTGCCCGCGGACATCGCGGCCGCTGGCATGGTTGTCCTGGCCGCCGGTCATGGCCGTGGTCGAATTGTCCAGGATCATCAGCGTGATGTTGCCGCCCTTGTAGACCACGTCGATCAGGCCCTGCAGGCCCATGTGCAGGAAGGTCGAATCGCCGATCACGGCGATGATCGCCTTCTTTTTGTCGGCCGCCTCGTCGCCCTGCTGGCGCCGGGCCAGGTCCATGCCCAGCGCCATGCCGATCGAGGCGCCCATGCAGACCACGCAGTCCAGCGCCTGCCAGGGCTGTCCGGCACCCAGGGTGTAGCAGCCGATGTCACCGGTGATGATGGCCTTCTTCTTGAAGCGCGAGAGGCAATAGTAGACCCCGAGATGGGGACAGCCGACGCACATGGTGGGGGGGCGGACGAAGACCGGCTCGAGCGGCGGGGCCGCCCCCGGGTCGTTCGCCGGTTCGGCACCCGGATCGTCCGACGAATCAGTGAATAACGGCCGCAGGCCCTGGCGCAGCGTCGTCGCCGTCAACTCGCCGCTGGCCGGCAGCAGATCCTTGCCATGGACCGGAATGCCGGCCGCCCGCAACTCGGTCTCGACCAGCGGCTCGGTCTCCTCCACCACCACCAGGCGCTCCAGGCCGCGGGCGAATTCGCGGATGCGCTCGAAAGGCAGGGGGTGGCTGAAGCCGAGCTTATAGACCGGCGCCTCGGGAAAACTCTCGCGCAGGCTGAGATAGGCGGGGCCCGAGGCAATGAAGCCTGTCCCCCCGCCGTCGCCGTCGCCGCCGCCGCTGGCCTGGTTGTAGGCGCACTCTTCGCTGAAGGCGGCCAGCTCCCGGTCGCGGGCGAATTGCACCGGCAGGCGCTGGCGGGCGATGGCCGGGACCAGCACCAGGCGGTCGGGCTGGCCGGCGAAGGCGGGCTTGGCGCCTGTCCGATCGGCCTCGGGCGGCGGCGCGAACGCCACCCTGGTCTTGACATGGCAGACCCGGGTGGTGAGCCGCAACAGCACCGGGCACTGGAAGCGCTCCGACAGGCCGAAAGCCTCCCAGGCCATGTCGTAGGCCTCCTGCGAATCGGCGGGCTCGAGCAGCGGCAAATGGGCAAAGCGGCCCCAGTAGCGCGAATCCTGCTCGTTTTGCGACGACGAAAGGCCGACATCGTCGGCCACCGCGAAGACCAGGCCGCCGACGGCACCGGAAAGCGTCAGCGACATCAAGGCATCGGCGGCGACGTTCAGGCCGACGTGTTTCATGGCGGAGAAGGCCCGCACCCCGCTCAGGCTGGCGCCGTACGCGACCTCCAGCGCGACCTTTTCGTTGGTCGCCCAATGGGCGTCGAGATCGGCGAATTCGCTGAGGTATTCGAGGATTTCCGTCGATGGCGTTCCGGGGTAGGCGGCGGCGACCAGGGCGCCGGCGTGGCGCACCCCCTCGGCCACCGCCTGATTGCCGGAAGCCAATTGGGCTTCGCGGCCGGCGATCGGCAGGGCGATGTTCATGGCGTTGTTCCCAAGAGGCAGCCGACGCGGGCGCGGCGGGATCGCCGTTGCCGGCGGAAATCCCAGTCGTCAGGGTAACAAATCGCGGCCGGCGGATGTTTGCGAATAGGCCGCTTTGCGGGAGGTAAGGTGCAATGATTCCGCGTCTCATTGGATTAATTACAATGATATTGCACCATCAAGGCTGTGCTCACATCTTTTTGCAGGACAAGGCTGTAGTTCAAGATCACTTCGCCAGAGGACAGCATCCCATATCGGCGCAAGCCGGGAACCTTCCCGGCCCCCCGCCGCCCCCCGTCAACCCCACGTTGACACCACGCACCCACACTCCCATACTCCCCGGCTTTCCCACAGCCAAACCGCCGCACACGGCGGTTTGCTTGCTTCGAGGCGATCACCATGACCGTGTTGATGCCGACCTATGGCCGTATCGATATCGCCTTCGAGAAGGGCGAGGGATCGTACCTGTTTACCGGCGACGGGCGGCGCTATCTCGACTTCGCCTGCGGCATTGCCGTCAATGGGCTGGGGCACGGACATCCCAAGCTCGTCGCCGCCCTCAAAGAGCAAGCCGAACGGCTTTGGCACGTCTCCAACCTATACCAGATCCCCGAACAGCAGCGCCTGGCGGAGCGGCTGGTGGCGAACTGTTTTGCCGAGACGGTGTTTTTTTGCAACTCGGGCGGCGAGGCGATGGAGTGTGGCATCAAGGTCTGCCGCAGCTTTCATAGCGCTGGCGGCAATCCCGAGCGCTATCGCATCGTTACCATCGAAGGCGCCTTCCACGGGCGCACCCTGGCGACGCTGGCGGCGGGGCGCCAGGAGAAGCATCTAGCCGGGTTCGGGCCCATGGTCGAGGGCTTCGATCAGGTGGCGTTCGGCGACGCCGACGCCATGGCGGCTGCCGTGGGCGCGGAGACGGCGGCCATTCTGGTCGAGCCGGTGCAGGGCGAGAGCGGCATCAAGCCTTTGCCGGCGGGGTATCTGACCAAGCTGCGCCAGATCGCCGACGAGGCGGGCGTTCTGCTGTTTTTCGACGAGGTGCAGTGCGGGCTGGGGCGCACCGGCAAGCTTTTCGCCCATCAGTGGGAAGGCGTGGCCCCCGACGTCATGGCCCTGGCCAAGGCGCTGGGGGGCGGGTTCCCGATCGGCGCCTGCCTGGCCACCGAGGCTGCCGCCGTGGGCATGCAGCCGGGCAGCCATGGCTCGACCTTCGGCGGCAATCCGCTGGCCGTGGCGGTGGGCAATGCGGTGCTCGACGTGATGCTGGAAGAGGGGTTTCTCGATAACGTGGCCCGCCTCGCCGGCCGGCTGCGCCAGCGCCTCGAGGGCCTGGTTGCGAGCCACCCGCTGGTGGTCGAGGAGGTCCGGGGCGAGGGGCTGATGCTGGGGCTTCGTGTCAAGCCCACAAATCTCGACGTGGTGACGGCGTTGCGCGAGGCCGGTCTGTTGACTGTGCCGGCGGGCGAAAACGTGGTGCGGCTGCTGCCGCCCTTGAACATCGAAAACGCTCAGATCGACGAGGCCGTGGGCATCATCGAAGAGGTTTGCGCACGGTTCGCGGATTCCGGGGACTAGGGTTATGGCGCCCCGGCACTTTCTCGACATCGCCGAGTTCGACAGGGCCACCTTGCGCGCTATCCTCGACGATTCGGCCCGGGCAAAAGCCGCGCGCCAGGGCCGAGGCCAGGTCGAGCCCGACGACGGCCTGCCGCTGGCCGGCAAGCTGCTGGCCATGATCTTCGAGAAACCCTCGACCCGCACCCGGGTTTCCTTCGACGTGGCCATGCGCCAGTTGGGCGGCCAGGCCATCCTGCTGACCAGCAAGGACATGCAACGCGATCGCGGCGAAACCATCGCCGACACGGCGCGGGCACTGTCGCGCTACGTCGACGCCATCATGATCCGCACCACGGCCCACGACAATCTGCTGGAGATGGCCAGGTTCGCCAGCGTGCCGGTGATCAACGGGCTTACCGACCAGAGCCACCCCTGCCAGGTGATGGCCGACGTCATGACCTTCGAGGAGCACCGCGGGCCGATCGCCGGCAAAGTCGTGACCTGGTGCGGTGACGGCAACAACATGGCGACCTCGTGGATGCACGCGGCGGCACGTTTCGATTTCGAATTGCGCCTGGCCTGCCCCCGGGAGCTGGCGCCAAACCCGGAGCTGCTGGAATGGTCGCGCGCCCAGGGTGCCGCCGTCAGCCTGATCCAGGACCCGGACGAGGCCGCCAGCGGCGCCGATGTCCTGATCGCCGACACCTGGGTCTCGATGGGCGACGACCAGGCCGAGACGCGGCACAACCTGCTGGCACCCTACCGCGTCGACCAACGCCTGATGGGCCTGGCCCGTGACGATGCGCTGTTCATGCACTGCCTGCCGGCGCACCGCGGCGAGGAGGTCACGGCGGAGGTCATCGACGGACCCCAGTCGGTGGTCTGGGACGAATCCGAGAACCGCCTGCACGCCCAAAAAGGCATCCTCGGCTGGTGCCTTTCGTAAATCCTTGACGCAACCCGCGACTCCCGGCTCCGTGAACCCCGACGACCTGATCCTGCCCTTCAAGCTGGAAAGCGCCGACGTGCGCGGCCGCCTGGTGCGGCTCGGGCCGCTGGTCGACGAAGTGCTGCTTCGCCACGCCTATCCCCAGCCGGTATCGATCTTATTGGGCGAAATGCTGGTGCTGGCGGCGGCCATCGCCCGCAGCTTCAAGTTCGACGGCACCTTTTCGCTGCAGACCGAAAGCGAGGGGCCGGTCGACCTGATGATCGCCGACTTCACCACCAGCGGCGAAATGCGCGCCTACGCCCGCACCTCGGGCAGTGCCTCGGGCACATTTTCGTTTGATGATGTCTCGGGCGGCAGCCCTTCCGTGCCGCATCTGCTGGGGGCGGGGCGGCTGGCCTTTACCCTCGATCAGGGGCCCGATACCGAGCGCTACCAGGGCATCGTGCCGCTCGAAGGCGCGACACTGGTCGATTGCGCCCATGCCTACCTGCGCCAGTCCGAACAGCTCGACGCCGCCCTGCGGGTCGACGTCACGCCGCCACAAACAAAAGACCCGCGAGCGGGCTGGAGGGCTGGCGGGATTATGATCGAGCGCCTGGCCTCGGATCGGCCCGACGACCTCGACGACGAAGCCGAGGACGACTGGCGCCGCGCCCTGGCCCTGGTCGGCAGCACGGCACCGGGCGAGCTCTCTGACGCCGCCTTGGCGCCCGAGGATCTGCTCTACCGGCTGTTTCACGAGGACGGCGTGCGGGTCTTCACGCCGCTGCCGCTGGTTGCTGCCTGTCGCTGCAGCCGCCAGCGCATGCAGGAGCTGCTGGCGGGCTTTCCCCATGCCGACATCGCCGACATGGTCGAGGACGAGGCCATCACCGCCACCTGCAAGTTCTGCAACCAGGTTTACCGCTTCGCTGAGGCGGAAATAGCGGCTTCCCGAGATTCCTAGAACACTTCAAGTGTGATAGCGTCACGAAAAAAACACCGACCACGAAGCAAATTGGGGGGCTCACGATGCGCGTAATCATGCCTGCGATAGCCGTTTGCACCGCTTTGCTGGCCGGGCTGGCAAGCCAACCCGCCACCGCCGCCGGGGTCAAAATAACGCCCCTTGGCCTGATCGATGGCGAGTTTTGCCCCTTCGACCGGGCCCCGGTCTTCGAAGACCCCGTTGGTACCCGAATTCTTTACGATCCGGGCCGCACCGTGGCCGGCCCGAACGATCCGCGTTTGGCAAAAATCGACTTCATCCTGTTGAGCCACATGCACCGCGATCACGTCGGCGACAAGCATCAGCCGACACCCAACGCCGGCAGCTGTGGCAAACCGACGCTCACGGAGTTGGCGCTGCCCAACACCAACCTGGTCAATATCGCGCTGGCCAAGGGAGCGACCATCGTCAGCGGCAGCGAGATGCAGGGCTTCCTGGGCAACAAGCTGAAATCGCTGGGGGGTAATGCCAAGAAATCCCAGCTCGCCCGCTTCGGCTCGTCGCGAAGCTTCGGCGGCGTCAAGATCACCACCGTGCCGGCGGTGCATTCGAACGGCGTTCATCCCGCCATGATCGGCGGCGACCTGGGCAAGATGATGGCGGCCGCCGGCCTGGCCGGCTATGTCGGCCCGCCCACCGGTTTCGTCCTGACGTTTTCCAACGGGCTGGTCGCCTATCTATCGGGCGACACCGGCGTCACGGCCGAACAAGAGACCGTGGTGCGCCGGCACTACCAGGCCAAACTGGTGGTCATGAACATCGGCGACGTCTACACCACCGGACCCACCGAGGCCGCTTACGTCATCAACCAACTGGTCAAGCCAAATGCGGTGATCGCCTCTCACGCCAACGAGTTGGCGACCGAGGGCGGCAAGGTCAGGGCCGGCAGCAAAACAGAGGCCTTCATAAAGGCCACCAAGGTTCCCGTGCACGTGCCCTTGAGCGGCCGCACCATGGAGTTCGATGCCGCCGGGAGGTGTGTTTCGGGCTGCGGATAAAGGCGCCGCCCCCCCCACCCCAACCCTCCCCCAGCTTCGGCCCTGTGGGGGAGGGAGTTATTTTTTTCCCCTCCCCCTTGATGGGGGAGGGCAGGGAGGGGGTGTTTTTTCGTACTGCCTTAAAGTGGGGACAGGGACCACTTTCGCGCGCTACTCCAGCTCGATGACGATGTTGCCGTAGCCATCGCGCTCGGCGCTGGCGCCGGGGGGAACCAGGCAGGTGGCGTCGTATTCCTCGACGATCAGCGGGCCCTCACGCCGGGCCGTCAACTGGGCCCGGCTAATGATATCGGTTTCCAGCCAGCCCACGTCGGGACCGAAATAGGCCGGCCGGCGGCGCGGAGCAACCAAGTTCGCTTGCTCGGGCAGCGTCAAGCGGTCGGGAACCGGATCGCTGTCGGGCAGGCCCAGGCCGACGAGCTGCGCCGTGACCAGCACCACCGGCTCCTCGGGGCCGGCGCGATGGCCGTAGGTGCGCTCGTGTTCCTGGCCGAAGCGTTCTTCCAATTCGGCTATCTTGGCCTCGTCGAAAACGCCATCGGGAGCCGGCACCGACAATTCGAATATCTGTCCCTTGTAGTGCATGTTGGCGCCACGCCGGATGGAGATCTGGCGTTCCTCGAAGCCGTCCTGGATCAGTTGTGCCCGGGCTTGCGCTTCCAGTTCCTGCCAGGCCGCCGTCAGCAGGGCCGGATCGCTGTCGCGCAACAGCCCCATCAGACTCCGCGAAAAATGGTGTTCGACGTCGGCATACAAGAGGCCGAAGGAGGAAAACAGCCCCGGTGCCGGGGGCACCACGATCTTGCCCATGCCCAGGGCCCGGGCCATGCCGGCGGCGAAAAGGGGGCCGTTGCCGCCAAAGGCCATCAAGGCATAGTCGCGGGGGTCGCGGCCGCGTTCGCTGGAAATCGCGCGGATGGCGCGGATCATGTTGGATGCGGCGATCTGATGGGCCCCGAAGGCGGCGTGGGCCAGTTCCAGATCCAGGCGCTCGGCGATCTCGGCCTGAAAGACCTGGCGGCAGGCCTCGGTCTGAAGCGGCAGCTCACCTCCCACCAGGAAATCCGGATTGAGATAGCCCAACAGCACGTTGGCATCCGTCACCGTGGGCCTGGTGCCGCCCCGGCCGTAGCACACCGAGCCGGGATCCGCGCCGGCGCTCTCGGGCCCGATCTGCAGCGAGCCGGCGGCATCGATCCAGACGATCGAGCCGCCTCCGGCGCCGACCTCGGCGAGATCGATGGCCGGCAACTTCAACAGATATCCCGCCCCCGTCAACAGCCGCGAGCCCATCAAGATGTCGCCACCGACCTGATAATCCAGGCTGCGGGTGAATTTGCCGCCTTCGATCAGCGAGGTCTTGGCCGTGGTGCCACCCATGTCGAAGGTGATGATGTCGGCGAGATCGAGCTTGCGGGCCAGGGCCCGGGCGCCGACGACGCCGGCCGCGGGCCCCGATTCGATGATGTTGGCCGGCTTCTCGGTGGCGGCCCGGGCGCTGACGATGCCGCCGTTCGATTGCATCGGCATCAGCGGCGCCTTGATGCCGATGCCGTCGAGCGCCAGCATCAGCGCTTCCAGATAGCGCGCCACGATGGGCATCACGTAGGCATTGATCACCGTCGTCGAGGTGCGCTCGTACTCCTTTATTTCCGGCAGCACGTCGAAGCTGATGCAGTGCGAAAGTTCTGGTGCCAACTCGGCGATGATCTCGGCGATGGCTTGTTCATGGGCCGGGTTGGTGTAGGCGTTGAGCAGGCAAACGGCGATGCACTCGACCTCTTCGTCCAGCAAGGCCTGGACCACACGGCGGACCTCGGCCGGATCCAGCGCCGTCTCGACCGCGCCGCTGTGGCTGATGCGCTCACGGACGCCGCGCCGCAGGTAGCGCGGCACCAGCGGCGGCGGTTTCTCCCAGTGCAGGTCGTAGAGCCTGGGCATGCGCAGGTTGCGGATCTCCAGCACGTCGCGAAAGCCCTCGGTGGTGATCAGCCCGGTGCGGGCGCCCTTGCCTTCGAGAATGGCGTTGGAGGCCACGGTGGTGCCGTGCAGGATGTCCGCCACCTGGTCGGCGCTTAAGCCCGCATCGCTCAAGACGTGGGAGATGCCGTCGACGATGCCGCGGGCATAATCGTCGACCGTCGAGGGTACTTTCTTGGTGTGCAAGGCCCCGTCGGGACGCAGAAAGACGATATCGGTGAAGGTGCCACCGATATCGACGCCGACGCGAAAGTTTGTCATGAGACTAATCCGTGGCTGCCATGACAACATCGTGCCAGGCGATATCGGGGACCTCCGGGCGGACCTGGCTGAGCTTGGCGCGCAAAGCGCCCGTGGCCTGGGTGTCGACGAACCAGGCGGCACAGTCGATCACCACGCCATAGTCGCGGGCCGCGGCCTGGGCACTGACCAGCTCGTTGCGCACGTCGGTCAGCACCATCTCGGGATCGCGTTCCAGGGGATCGCCCCAGCCCCCGCCGCCGGCCAATTCGTGGCGAAAGACGTCGCCCCGGCGGAAGGTGATGTTGAGCTTCGAGGGCAGCGGCCGGTTTTCGTCCTGGGGATTGAGGAAGTTGGCCGAGGGCTGTCCCGGATAGCCGCCATAGAGCCCGTAGGGGCGAAATTCCCGGCGGTCGGAGCGCACCTGCAGCACCGCCTCGCGCTCCAGGAAGCGATAGTCGCGGCGATAGGGCGCACCGCCGCGGAACTTGCCCGGTCCGGCCCGGTCGGGCAGGAACTCGTAGCTCAGGATCTGGATGGGTTGCTCGGATTCGATCACTTCCACCGATTGCGAGGCCATGTTGGCGAACATGTTGGTGTTGCCCTGCAGGCCGTCGGCCCAGGGCCGTCCGCCCCAGGTGCCGCAGGCGAAGTCGACATAGATGAAGGCCTTGCGCTGATCGTCGTAGCCGCCGATGGATACCCCCGTGTTGCCGCCGTCGGAGGCCGCGAAGACGCGGTCGGGCAGCATCTGGGCCAGCGCCCCGAACATGCAGTCGCCCATGCGGAAGCCGGTCAGGCCGCGGGCGGCGCAGGCGCCTGGCAGCACCATGTTGGTGATGGTGCCCGGCGGCGCCGTCACCTCGATGGCGCGGAAGAGGCCCTCGTTGGCGGCGATCTCGCCCGGCAGCACCGAGCGGATGGCGGCGTACGATACCGCCTTGGTAAACGAGAGCGTGGAATTGATCGCCCCCTTTACCTGGGGCGAGCTTCCGTTCCAGTCGACGCGCATGGACTGGCCCCGCTTCTCTATCGTGACAAAGAGCCGGATGGGCTGGCCCAGATCGATGCCGTCGTCGTCGATCCAATCCTCGAAGCTGACCTCGCCGTCCGGCAATTCGGCGATGGCGGCCCGGGTCAGGCGCTCGGTATGTTCGATCCCCTCGTTCATGTAAAGCTCGACCTTGGCCACGCCATAGCGCTCCAGCAAGTCGCCCATCTGGCCCTCGGCAATATGGCAGGCCGCGAGCTGGGCCCTGAGATCGCCGAACACCTGCACCGGGATGCGCACGTTGCGCTCGATCAGGGTCCACAGCGTTTCGTTGCGCTTGCCGGCCTGGTAGAGCTTGAGCGGCGGGATGCGCAGGCCTTCCTGATAGATCTCGGTGGAATCCGAGGCGTTGGAGCCCGGCACCCGGCCGCCGACATCGGCGTGGTGGCAGATGGCGGCGGCGAAGGCGATGCGGCGGCCGGCGGCGAACAATGGCTTGAACAGGAAGATGTCCGGCAGATGCATGCCGCCGGCGAAGGGATCGTTGACCATGTAGATATCGCCGGCCACCATCTCGGCATCGTATTGGGCGATCACCACCTCCAGCGCCGTCGGGATCGAGCCCAGGTGCAGCGGCAGCGTCAGGCCCTGGGCCACCAATTTGCCCTCGCCGTCGCAGACCGCGGTGGAGAAGTCCATGTTGTCGCGCAGCACTCCGGAATAGGTGGTGCGGCAGATCGTCACCGCCATCTCGTCGGCAATGGCATGGATGGCGTTCTTGAAGAGTTCGAATTCGATGGGATCGTATTCAGGGCTGCGCGTCATGCTGGCTCGGCTTTCGTCGCTGATGGATTGTCAGGAGGGCTCTCACCGCTTGGCCATGATGGTAGCAGAAGCTTTCCCGCAGCACGAATTCGGCGCTTCGGTAGGGATGAATTAACGCCTGCCCGAGTAGGCTCGGCTTGAAATCGTGCCGAGCTCCCTTCATCATGGAGCGGTAGCGGCGCCGAGATCCGAGGGGCCAGGATGCGAGCGATCAAAGCGGCGATAATGGCGGCGGTACTGTTGCTGCCCGTGGCCTGCGAGACGCCGGCCCCGGCGCCGGTGTTTCCCGATCTCACCTTCGCCCATCTCACCCCCATCGGCCTCGACGTCTCGACCATCGAGGTGATCGAGAATTACGTCTCGCCGCTGCGCGCGCCCAACGTCGAGCACGAGTTCCCCGTCAGCCCGGCCAAGGCCACGCTCTATTGGGCCCAGCGCCGTTTCCGGGCCACCGGTTCGGGGCGCCGGGGCCGGGTGATCATCCAGGACGCCAGCGTCATCGCCACCCCACTCTCGGTGAAGAAGGGCGTCGGCGGACTTTTCAGCAACGAACAGTCGGTGCGCTACGACGCCCGCATCGAGGTGCGCATCGAGGTCACCTCGCCGCTCGGCGGGCGCTCCTCCTTCGCCACGGCGGCGGTCAAGCGCTCGCGCACCGCGGCCGAGGAGATTTCGCTGAACGACCGCCACCAGTTGTTCTTCGATCTGGTCTCGGCCCTGCTCGACGATCTCGACGTCGCCGCAATCAAGAGCATGCGCCAGCATATGGGCCAGGATCTGCGCTGAAGCGCAGATCCTGGTTTTTTTTGTCGCTCACGGCGGCGTCCCTGCGGGCCGCAGCCTCCGCGGGGGCGCCGCAGTAGCGGCGGGTCGCGGTCGCTCCCGTTGGCTTTTTATCGCTCACGGCGGCTCCGCTTCGCTCCGCAGCCTGCGCGGGCGCGCCGCAGTAGCGGCGGGTCGCGGTCGCTCCCGTTGCACTAGGGCCCGTTGACATTTAAGGGATTCCCAAGAGCGTCAAAAAGTGATTCAAGCTTTCTTTTGTCAGGAGGCTTGGATGAACACGGATCGTTTGGTCATCG
>JASLXG010000069.1 GCA_030740435.1 Alphaproteobacteria bacterium
GTCGACAGGGTAGGAGAGCTGCGCCGCGCGATGTGGGACATCGGGCAAGCAGCTCGACGCATCCTGTCGGCGCCACAGCGTCGCCCGAAGGGTCGCCCCCAGGCGCGCGCCCGCGTTGTCAAAGACCGAAGCGCGTAGTACCACTACGCGCTTCGGTCTTTTCCTAGCGGATCGCATCACCTGGGAGCGACGCAGGCCGTGACCCGGTGAGAAATGCGGGCTAGGTACGTCCCGGCAGGGGGTGCGGCATGAACCAGGCAGCGTACAACAGCGCCGGCGGCAGCGGCTCATGAGCGCCCAGGGCGGGCAGGGGGCGGCCGCGGACGAGGTCCATGGGCTGGCGCCCGAACGCATCCGGGCTGTCGTCAGGGCGTTGGGCGAGGGCCGCGTCGAGCAGGCCGTGGAACTGGTCGAGCCGCTGCACGCGGCCGATATCGCCGATCTCATCGATCTTGTCGGAAGGCCTGAGCGGCGCCTGCTGGTCGAGGCCATGCGCGGCGTGCTTGATCCCGAGGTGCTGGCCGAACTCAGCGAAGAGGTGCTGGAATCGGTGGTCGAACAGCTCGGCCCGGCCGACGTTGCGGCGGCCGTCACCGAGCTCGAGACCGATGACGCGGTTGACCTGTTGGAGGACCTCGACGAGGCCGGCCAGCGCCAGGTGCTGGACGCCGTGCCGGTGCCCGAACGGGCCCACATCGAGGCGGCGCTGGCCTATCCCGAGGATAGCGCCGGCCGCCTCATGCAACGCGACTTGATTGCCGTGCCGGCCTTCTGGACGGTCGGTCAGACCATCGACTACATGCGCGAAAGTGATGACCTGCCCGATGAATTCTACGAAATCTTCGTCGTCGACCCGACCCACAGGCCGATCGGCACCGTGCCGCTCAACCGCATCATGCGCACCAAGCGCCCGGTGCTGGTCCAGGCCATCATGGAAGCCGAGCCCATCCGCGTCGAAACCGACACCGACCAGGAGGAGGTGGCCTACCTGTTTCAGCAGTACGACATGGCCTCGGGCGCCGTGGTCGACGCCTCGGGACGGTTGATCGGCGTGATCATGGTCGACGACGTTGTCGACGTCATCCACGAGGAGGCCGAAGAGGACATCCTGCGTCTGGCCGGCGTCTCCGAGACCGACATCAACGCCAGCATTCGCACCACCACCCAGCGCCGCTTCATCTGGCTGCTGCTAAACCTGGCCACGGCGATCCTGGCCTCGGCCGTGATCGCCCAGTTCGACGCCGCCATCGAGAAGATCGTGGCGCTGGCCATATTGATGCCCATCGTCGCCTCGATGGGCGGCAACGCCGGCACCCAGACCATGGCCGTGGCGGTACGCGGCCTGGCTACCCGCGAGCTGACGGTGACCAACGCCCGGCGCATCGTCGACAAGGAACTGGTGGTAGGCTTTTTCAACGGTGCCGTGTTTGCCTTGCTGGTCGGACTGGTGGCCGGTTTCTGGTTCACCGACGCGGCACTGGGCGGCGTGATCGCCGCGGCCATGGTCATCAACATGCTGGTGGCGGCGCTGTCGGGCATTCTGGTGCCGCTGGGCTTCGACCGGATGGGCGTCGATCCGGCGGTGGCGAGCTCGGTCTTCGTCACCACCATCACCGACGTGGTGGGGTTCCTGGCCTTTCTCGGGTTGGCTGCTGGATTTCTGCTCTAGCCGGTTGCTGGGAATTTTCTCGGCGCCACGCTAGGCTGGTAGCGATCGATAGCTGGTTTCGCTCGCCGGCCCGGCATTTTGCCGGGCGGTCAGGGACCAGAACGGGAAAATGAGCAAGAGCAAGTTCGATAATATAGAGGTCGTGCTCGGCGATGCCATGCCGATGTCGCGGCGCACTGTGACGGGGATCTTGCAGAACCTGGGGTTCCGCGGGGTGAGCTATTTCAAAAGCGTCGAGGAGCTGCGCCAGCATTTTGCCGAGACCGAGGTCGACCTGCTGGTCTGCGACCTCGACTTGCCCGAGGGCAGCAGCGTCGAATTGTTCCACGAAATCCGCCATGGTTCGGCCGGCTCGGACCCTTTCGTGCCCATCCTGGCCTATACCTGGGAGCCGCGACAAGAACTCGTCGAGGCGGTCATCAAGGCCGGTGCCGATATGCTTTTGACCATGCCCATGTCGGTGAGCAAGATGGGAGACGGCCTCAACGCGGTCATCGAACGGCGCCGCCCCTTCGTCGTCACCACCGACTACATCGGCCCCGACCGCCGCACGGGCGAGGAGCGCGAGGAGGAAGAGGAGGAAATCCCGGTCATCGCGGTGCCCAATGCCCTGCGCCGCAAGGCCACCGGGCAGCCCGACGAAGTGCCGGTCGAGGAGTGCCTGCGCCGGGTTCAGGAACAAAAGGTCGAACGCCACGCCTACCAGGTCGGCTACCTGACCAACATCATTCGCGAGCACTTCTCGGGCCAGACGCCGGACAAAGCCATAACGGCGCATATCGAGCGCCTGGGCTTCGTCGCCGCCGATCTGCGCCAGCGCATCGGTGACACCCGCTTTCGCCACCAGGCCGATCTCTGCCAGACTATCGTCGGTGTTGCCGAGAACCTGGCGGCCAACCCGGGCGGCGTGGTCGATCGCGACCTTCAGTTGCTCGACCACCTTGCCACGGCCATCGAGTTGGCGGTGAATACCGATGACGACGCGACGCTGGAAGCGGCCGGCGAGATCTCCTCGGCCATCCGCCAAGCCCAGGGCTAGCGCGCCCAAGCCAGGCGCTGGCTGACCTGTGACTCGGGCGGTCGCGGACGCCAATCGTGGCTGGCGGCGAAATTGCGGAAAAGACTGGCCGGGCTGTCGTCCGGGCCGTTGTCCGGGCTTGGGCGCCAACAAAGCCCGAGCGTGCGGCCCATGGCGATGCCGCCCACCGGCAGCGCCACGACGCCAGGGGCGTGGAAGCTGTCGGGCATCAGGGCGACGCCGACACCGGCCGCCACCAGGTTCAGCACCCAGTCGTCCTGATCGCAGCGCTGCACGATGCGGGTGCGCACGCCATGGGCGTCGAACAGCCTGATCAGGTCGGCCAGATAGGGGCAGTGGCGGCGCAGCAGGAAGGGCTGGCGGTGCAGATCTGTCAGCGCCAGCGCCGGCTTGCGCGCCAAGCCATGGTCGGCCGCCGTCATTAGCACCAGCTTTTCGCGATAAAGCGCCAGGCTTGCAAAGCCCTGGTTTTCGAACCCGGCGCTGCGGCCGTCCTCCAGCGTCGTCAGGGCGAGCTCGATACGGCCCTGTTCGAGCCAGGCCAGCAGCTTCTCCGGCGCCGCGTCGCTCAGCTCGACGCTAACGTCGGCGTGGGACTTCCGGAAATCGGCCAGCAGCGCCGCCAGGCGGGCGACAGGGAGGGCACGCAGCGTGCCCAGGCCGAGGCGGCGTTCGGTAACGCCATGGCCAAGCTCGGCGCGGGCCAAGTTGCATTCCGCCACGATCACCCGGGCGTGGTCGAGGAAGCGGCCGCCGGCAGCCGTCAGGGTGGCGCGCCGACCGCGTTCAAAGAGCCGCGCGCCCAGGTCCAGCTCAAGCTTGGCGATGCCGGCCGACAAGGTCGGCTGGGTGACGTGCACACGTTCGGCGGCGCGGGTGAAATTGCGCGTCTCGCTGACCGCCAGGAAATAGCGGATCTGGTAGAGATCCATTTATAGACAGTATCAATTATAGTTATCGAAACAAATGATTTTTTCTATAATCCCGGCCCGGCTAATATCATCCTTCCGCAGCACAGGATATCCGCCATGAGCGAGTTCGTGACCACCCACCTTGGCGTCGTCTATCCCTGGCAGCTCGATGCCATGGGTCACCTCAACGTGCAGTTCTGCGTCGCCAAATTCGACGAGGGCACCTGGAACATGTTCTTCGAATTGGGCCTGACGCCGGAGTATTTCGAGGGCGCCGGCTGCGCCATGGGGGCGGTGCAACAGAACATCACCTATCGGCGCGAGCTGCGAGCCGGCGAACTGGTCGAGATCGAAACCGGCGTGCTCGAGGTCGAGAGCCGCAAGATCCGTATCCTGCACCGCATGAGGCGACGCTCCGACGGCGAGGTAGCGGCCTGGTGCGATCTCCTGGGCGTTCACTTCGAGCGTCAGAGCAGCAAGTCCCGTCCCTTTCCCGAGGCCATCACCGCCCGCGCCAGCGAGCTGATCGTGGCCGACCCCCGAACCTGAAACCGCCCACCATCTGCCGGAATTCGTCATGCCTGTCCTCAGTCCCCGCGATCCCGATTTCGCCCGCCGCGTGGCTGCCAGCTTCGAGCGCCAGGCCTTCATGCGCCATATCGGCGCCGAGTTGGTAGCCGTCACCCCCGGCGCTTGCGAGATCGCCCTGCCCTACCGTCCCGAGCTTTGCCAGCAGCACGGCTTTTTCCACGGTGGCGTGGTCTCGACGCTGGCCGACAACGTATGCGGCTACGCTGCTTTCAGCCTGGCCGGGGCCGAGGATTCCATCCTCACCGTCGAGTTCAAGGTCAATATCCTGAGCCCCGGCCAGGGCGAGCGTCTGTTGGCGCGGGGGCAGGTGGTCAAGGCCGGCCGCACCCTGACCATCAGCGAGGCCCGGGTCTACAGCGTCGTCGAGGGCCAGGAGACGCTCTGCGCCGTGGCGCTGGAGACCCTGATGCCGCTGGCCGATCGGGCTGACGAACCGGCCACGGGGACAAAATCGGCGCTAGCCGCCTGAGGGCGTACCCGCCACCCTTCGCATTTGCCGCCAGCGCGGCTAGAGTCGCTACGGCCAAACCCTGGAGTTCGCCATGCTGCCCAATACGCTGCCCAGCCTCGACTTCAATCTCGGCGACAGCGCCAACCTGCTGCGCGATTCAGTGAGCAGTTTCGCCGCCGACCAGGTGGCGCCGCGGGCCGCGGAGATTGATCTTTCCAACGAGTTTCCGGCCGAGCTCTGGCCCGCCATGGGGGCGCTGGGGCTCTTGGGCATCACCGTCGATGAAGAATATGGCGGCGCCGGCATGGGTTATCTCGAGCACATCGTGGCCATGGAGGAGCTGAGCCGGGCCTCGGCCTCGGTGGGGCTGAGCTACGGGGCGCATTCCAACCTCTGCGTCAACCAGATCCGGCGCAACGGCAGCGCCGAACAGAAGCGCCGCTACCTGCCCAAGCTGATCTCCGGCGAACACGTCGGCGCCCTGGCCATGAGCGAGCCCGGTGCCGGCTCCGACGTGGTCAGCATGAAGCTGCGCGCCGACAAGCGCGGCGACCGCTATGTTCTCAACGGCAGCAAGATGTGGATCACCAACGGCCCCGACGCCGATGTTGCCGTGATCTACGCCAAGACCGACATGCAGGCCGGTCCCCACGGCATCACCGCCTTCCTGGTCGAGGGCTCGTTTGCCGGTTTTTCCAAGGCCCAGAAGCTCGACAAGCTGGGCATGCGCGGCTCCAACACCGGCGAGCTGGTGTTCGAGGATTGCGAGGTGCCGGCCGAAAACGTCATGGGCGGCGAGGGTGATGGCGTCAAGGTCTTGATGTCGGGGCTCGATTACGAACGCGCCGTGCTGGCGGCCGGGCCGCTGGGCATCATGCAGGCCTGCCTGGACGTGGTCGTGCCCTACATTCACGAGCGCGAGCAGTTCGGCCGGCCCATCGGCGAGTTCCAGCTGATGCAGGGCAAGCTGGCCGACATGTACACCACCATGAACGCCTGCCGGGCCTACGTTTACGCCGTTGGCCAGGCCTGCGACCGTGGCCAGACCACACGCAAGGATGCCGCCGGGGCCATCCTTTATGCCGCCGAGAAGGCGACCTGGATGGCGCTCGAGGCCATCCAGTGCCTGGGCGGCATGGGCTACGTCAGTGAAAGCCCCACAGGCCGGCTGTTGCGCGATGCCAAGCTCTACGAGATCGGCGCCGGGACCTCGGAAATCCGGCGTATGCTGATCGGCCGCGAGCTCTTTAACGAAACCGCCTGACGGAGAAAACAGTGAGTCTGAGCGAAGAGCAAACCATGATCCGCGACCTGGCCCGGGATTTCGCGCGCAATGAGCTGGCCCCGCATGCCGCCGAGTGGGACCGCACCGGGCATTTCCCCGAGGCCGAGATCACGCGGCTTGGCGAGCTCGGCCTGATGGGCATGTTGGTGCCCGAGGAATGGGGCGGCGCCGGCGCCGACCACGTCTCGCTGGCCCTGGTGATGGAGGAGATCGCGGCCGGTGATGCCGGCGTCTCGACGACCGTCAACATGCAGAACTGCGTCGTCACCAAGCCGGTCTACGAGTGGGGCAGCGAGGAACAGAAGCAGCGCTACCTGCGCCGGCTGGTCAGCGCCGAGCTGCGCGGCGCCTTCATGCTGACCGAGCCCCACACCGGCTCCGATGCCTCGGCCATCAAGACCCGGGCGCGGCTCGAGGGCAACAAATACGTGCTCAACGGCAACAAGCAGTTCATCACCTCGGGCACCACGGCGCACCTCGCCATCTGCTTCGCCGTGACCGACGAAAGTGCCGGCAAACGCGGCATCAGTGCCTTTCTGGTACCCACCGACGCACCCGGCTACAAGGTGTTGCGCACCGAGGTAAAGCTGGGCCAGAACAGCTCCGACACCTGCCAGGTGGCGCTCGAGGATCTCGAGCTGGGGCCCGACATGATGCTGGGCGAGCCGGGCCAGGGCTACCGCATTGCGCTGGCCAATTTGGAATGCGGCCGCATCGCCATCGCCGCCCAGGCGCTGGGCATCGCGCGGGCGGCCTATGAGGCGGCGCTCGAGTATGCCGGCGAGCGCGAAACCTTCGGCCAGGCCATTTTCGAGCATCAGGCGGTGGGCTTCAAACTGGCCGACATGGCGACGGAGCTGGAGGCGGCGCGGGCCCTGATCCACCATGCGGCGCGGCTCAGGGACGGCGGCCTGCCTTCCATCAAGGAGGCCTCGATGGCCAAGCTCTTTGCCTCCGAGATGGCTGAGAGGGTGTGCTCGGCGGCCATCCAGGTGCATGGCGGCTACGGCTATCTGCGGGACTTCCCGGTCGAGCGCCACTACCGCGATGTGCGCATCTGCCAGATCTACGAAGGCACCAGCGAGATCCAGCGCCTGGTCATTGCCCGGGCCATCCGGGAAGAATAGCGTAGCGCTTGTCTCACAATATCTTGGGGTAATGTGTTGGCGTACCACAAAATATTGTTGACAGTCCGCCGTCCAGCCCTTACAAGAGCGGCACAGGTGCAGAGACACGGGAACGCGTTGACCTGACGCTGACCGCCCGGCAACCAAAGACGCTTCGCGTCCCAGGGGCCGGGCGGTTTGCATTTGCGCCGCAACAGTGCAGCGGAAAGGCGGCGGGGGGAGGGGGGCCAAAATAGGTGAGAGGCGACAGGTGCTCAGACACGGGGTCGTTGCAACGTGCTCCGGAGAACACTCCTGACGCCTCTCCGGCCAGTCCACCCGAAGGCTTTCCAACCTAGCCACGCTACCCGAAGGCCTCGTGACCCGACCGATCCGCCCGAAGGCTTTTCGATCTGGCCGATCCGCCCGAAGACTTTTCGACCGGGCTGGTCCACCCGAAGGCTTTCCAACCTAGCCACGCTGCCCGAAGGCTTCGTGACCTGGCCGATCCACCCGAAGGCTTTTCGACCCGGCCGATCCACCCGAGGGTTTCACGACCTGGCTGGTCCACCCGAAGGCTTTCCAACCTGGCTGGTCCACCCGAAGGCTTTCCAACCTAGCCGATCCACCCGAAGGCTTTTCGGCTTGGCCGATCCACCCGAGGGTTTCTCGACCCGACCGATCCACCCGAGGGTTTCACGACCGGCACCGATCCAAATCCGAAGACCCATCACGGTGCAACTTCATACTCAGTTCTTTCGTTGGGAAGAGCAAGTCCAAAATAATGGCTGGCCGACATTTCTTGTGGATAACTTGTGGATAACTTTGTGGTATCTTGTGAGCATTGTGTTGTTTGTTCAAAGTGCAGAAATGACAGTAATATTGACGCTTTGCCGGACCGCCCTGTAGAGTCCGATTCGCGGTGGCCGCCGCGAGCAAATCCTTAACGGTGGAAGCAGCGATGGGCGGTTGGATCGAGACCTACCGGGGGGCAGTCTGGCCACGGGACTGCGATGTCGTCGAGCACATGACGATCTCGGCCTACGTCGAGCGCTTCGGCGATGCCAACCTGGCGCTGTTCGAGGCGGTGGGCATGGGATTGGGCTACATGGAGCGCGAGCGCCGGGCCTTGGCGGCGGTCGAAGCCAACGTGCAATTCCACCGTGAACTCAGGGTCGGCGACGTCATGCACGTGGAGGGCGGCATCACCGGCACGGAAGGCAAGATCGTTGGCATCGGTCATCGCTTGATCGATTCGGCGAACGGCGAGGTGGTGACGTCTTACCGGCAGAAATCGGTGCATTTCGACCTCGATGCCCGCAAGTCGGTGGCGCTGAGCGGCGATCGCCGGCGGGCCCTCGAGGCGGCCCGGGTCGAGTGGGCCGAGCCCTTGCCCCAAGTGCGTCCCTATCCCGCGGACGACACCGGCTTCTTCGCCACTGCCCGCGACACCGCCAAGCCCTGGGAAATAGACATCCTCGGGCACCTCAGCTTCCACTTTCATGTCCAGCGTTTTTCCATGGCGGCGGGCCAGGCCCTGGCCGCCATGGGCATGAACGGCGAATATCTGCGACACAGCCGCCACGGCATGTCGACCTTCGAGATCGAGCTCAAGTTCCTGCGCGAGGCTGGCGCCGGTGACCTGCTGAGCATCCGCAGCGGCCTCGTCCACCTGGGTGCCACCTCGTTCCGACTGGTCCACCACATGGTCAACGAACGCCTGGGCACGCTGGCCGCGGTGATGAGCCAGTTTGGCGTGCATCTGGACATGGATGCGCGCCGGCCGGCGCCTTTTCCGGCCGAACTGCGGGCGCGCTGCGAAGCGCTGCTGGTCGGCGCCTGAGAGCCGGATATGGTTGAAGCGGTCGAATGCGTGGTCGTGGGGGCCGGCGTGGTCGGCCTGGCGCTGGCTCGGGTGCTGGCCCGGCGGGGCCGCGAGGTCTTGGTGCTGGAGGCTGCCGCCGGCATCGGCAGCGCCACCTCCTCGCGCAACAGCGAGGTCATCCACGCCGGCATCTACTACCCCCGGGACAGTCTCAAGGCGCGGCTCTGCGTCGCCGGCAGGCAGGCGCTCTATCACTTTTGCCGCGACCGCGGCGTGCCGCACAAAAGGCTCGGCAAGCTCATCGTGGCCGGCCACGAGGATGAGTTCCAAGGGCTCGAACGTCTGCGCCAGTCGGCGCTCGGCAACGGCGTCGATGACCTGGTGTTCTTGCCCGCGGACGAAGCCCGGGCCTTGGAGCCCGAGCTAGCTTGCGCCGGCGCCCTGCTCTCGCCGTCGACCGGCATCATCGATGCCCATGCCCTGATGCTGGCGCTGCAGGCCGAGGCCGAGGCCGGTGGTGCCGTGATCGCCCTCAAGAGCCCGCTGCGGGGCGGCCAGGCGGGCGGCCAGGGTTTCTGCCTGCGCGTCGGCCTGGCTGATGGCAGCGACTATGCCCTGGACTGCCGCTTGCTGGTCAATTCCGCCGGTCTTCAGGCCCAAGAGGTCGCCGCCGGCCTGGCCGGGCTGCCGGCGACCAGCATTCCGCGGCGCCATCTCAACCGGGGCTGCTATTTCGCGCTACGTGGCGCCTCGCCCTTTCGCCACCTGATCTATCCCCTGCCGGGCAGCGCCAGTCTCGGCGTCCACCTGACCATCGACCTGGCCGGGCAGGCCCGCTTCGGCCCCGACCAGGAATGGATCGATAGCATCGACTACGAGGTCGACCCGGCCCGGGCCGAGGGCTTCTACGCCGCCATCCGCGGCTATTATCCGGCCCTGGCCGAGGGCGCGCTGAGCCCGGCCTACGCCGGTATCCGACCCAAGCTTCAGGCGCCCGGCGAAGCGGTGGCCGATTTCATCATCCAGGGTCCGGCCGAGCACGGTTTGGCCGGCCTGGTCAATCTCTACGGCATCGAATCGCCCGGCCTGACCGCGGCGCTGGCCATCGCCGACCATGCCGCGGAACTGGTGGGAACAGGGGTCTGATCGCTTGCGCCCCGGCCGGCCCATGGGATAGGTTGCCCGCCAGGTTATCCAGGATAAATGGATCATGAGAATCTGCCTCTTGATGGTGGCGCTGGTGCTGTTCGTGGCACGGCCGGCGGTGGCCGACGACTACGAGCAGTGGTTGAACGGGGCGACGGCGATCCGGCTCCCCAGCGAAGGTGAATGGCGGGTGCTGTTGGGTGCCGGTGGCGGTTTCGCGCCCAACTATCCGGGCTCCGACGAATATGAGGTGGTGGCCCTGCCGCTGATCGACATCGAGTGGCGCGGCGCCGTCTTCCTCAGCACCCAGCGCGGCCTGGGCTACAACATGGTGCGCAAACGCGACACCATGGCCGGCCCGCGGCTGACCTGGGACCGGGGCCGGAATTCCGCCGACAACGCTACGCTGAGCGGCCTTCCGGACATCAAGGCCAGCCCCGAGCTGGGTCTTTTCTTCAAGCATTTCAGCGGCCCCTGGCGCTTCACCGGCGACATCCGCATGGGCCTTACCGACAAAGGCAACAACGGCGTCTCGGGATCGTTCGGCACCGCCCTCGGCGGCCGCCTGAGCGAGCGTGCCAGCCTCTTTCTCGGTGCCGACCTGCGCTGGGGCGGCAGCGACTACATGAACGCCTACTACGGCGTTTCAGCCAGCAATTCCGCCACCAACCTGGCGACCTTCAGTGCCAGCGCCGGGATACGCGACATAAGTGCCTTCGCCACCGCGGTCTACCTCTTCAGCCCGCAGCTCTACCTGGCCGCCGAAGGGCGGCTGCAGATGATCGTCAGCACGGCCGCCGAGAGCCCGTTGACCAAGGCCAGCGAGCTTCTCTTCGTCGGCACCACGGTGGGATATCTGTTCTGATCCAGCGGCGATTCGTTGCGTCGGGGAGTTCCGCCGGGGCCGAAAGTTAGGCCCCCGGGGAGCCTCGCGAACGATTCCTGCGAATCCCGTCGGCATCGTTTAAATAATTGAAAATAAGGATATTTTTGCCTAAATAAACTATGTGGCGGGGTGGCGGCAACGTCCGGGGCGAAGCCTGAACGAAAGGGCCGGCCATGACCGTCATGAGCAATCGCGACTTTGCCGACCACCAAGAGGTGGTCTTCTTCAACGACGGCGAAAGCGGCCTCAGGGCCATCGTCACCATCCACGACACCACCCTGGGCCCAGCGCTCGGCGGCTGCCGCATGTGGCCCTACGCCAGCGAGGACGAAGCCCTCACCGACGTGCTGCGGCTGTCGCGCGGCATGACCTACAAGGCGGCCATGGCCGGCCTCGAACTGGGCGGCGGCAAGGCCGTCATCATCGGCGATCCCCGGCGCCACAAGACCACCGCCCTGTTGCGCCGTTTCGGCCGCTGCGTCGATACCCTGCAGGGGCGCTACATCACCGCCGAGGACGTCGGCACCTCGGTCGAGGACATGGATGTGGTGCGCCAGGTCACCGACCACGTGACCGGCCTCGGCGGCCTCAGCGGCGATCCTTCGCCGGCCACCGCCTGGGGCGTCTTCAGCGGCATCCGCGCCGCCGTGCGCCACCGCCTGGGCAGCGACGACCTCGGCGGCATCACGGTGGCGGTGCAGGGTTTCGGCCACGTCGGGCGTTGGCTTTGCCGCTATTTGCATGAGGCCGGGGCCAGGCTGCTGGTAGCCGATCTTCGCGACCAGGCGCTGGAGCAGGCGGTGGCCGAGTTCGGTGCCGAGATCGTACCCCTTGATCGGATCCTGGCGGCCCAGGCCGACGTGCTGGCGCCCTGCGCCCTGGGAGCGGTGTTCGACGACGTGACGATTCCCACCATCCGCGCCGGCATCGTCGCCGGGGCCGCCAACAACCAACTGTCCGAGCCGCGCCACGGCGAGATGCTGCACCGCCACGGCGTGCTCTATGCGCCCGATTACGTGGTCAATGCCGGTGGCGTCATCAACATCACCTACGAGCGCCCGATCTATGATCGCGAGGCCGCCTTCCGCCACATCGGCGGCATCTACGAGACGCTCACGGATCTTTGGCGCCGCGCCGAAAGGGCCGGGCTGGCGCCCGAGCAGATGGCCGACCGCATCGTCGAAGAACGTCTGGCCGCCAAGCGCGGCCTGCCGGCACAACTCGCCGCGGCGAGTTGATTCTTGTTGGACCCTCACCGGGCGGGCGCATCCGCGCCCTTGGCCTCCGGCTCCCGTTCCGGGGGCCGGCTTAGCGTCGTTGGCAAAGCGTGGTTTTTGCTGCTTGGTCTTTTATTGCAACGGGAGCGACCGCGACCCGCCGCTGCTGCGGCGCGCCCGCGCAGGCAGCGGACCGAAGGTCCGCCGCCGTGAGCGACAAAAACGTGAGCGGATCTCATCACCTGAGATCCGTTCAGGCGTCGTCCGAGAGCGACAGCAGGTCGGGGTTGCCGCCTGAGGCCGTGGTGTTGATGGAAATCGAACGCTCCTGTGCGAAGCGCAGCAGGTAGTGCGGCCCGCCGGCCTTGAAGCCGGTGCCCGAAAGGCCCAAGCCGCCGAAGGGTTGGACGCCGACCACGGCCCCCACCATGTTGCGGTTGACGTAGGTGTTGCCGGCCTGCACCAGGGCGTGGATGCGCCGGGCGAAGGCCTCGATGCGGCTGTGGATGCCCAGCGTCAGGCCATATCCCGTTCCGTTGATGGCCTGGCAGACCGCTTCGATGTCGTCGCTGCGGTAGCGCACCACGTGCAGGATGGGCCCGAAGACCTCGCGCTCCAGCACCTCGATACCGGGGATCTCAAAGGCCTGCGGCGGCACGAAAGTACCGTGTCGGCAGCTCGCCGGCAGGACCGAGCGGTAGAGCAGGGTGTGTTCGGCAGCCATGCGCGCGGCGTGGGATTCGAGGCTTTCTTGCGCCTCGGCATCGATGACCGGGCCGATGTCGGTCTCCAGCAGCGCCGGATCGCCGATCGCCAGCTCGGCCATGGCGCCCACCAGCATCTCGATGGTGGGTTCGGCGATTTCGTGCTGCAGATAGAGCACGCGTAGCGCCGAGCAGCGTTGGCCGGCGCTGTGGAAGGCCGATTGCACGACGTCGGCCACCACCTGTTCGGTCAGGGCCGATGAATCCACGATCATGGCGTTCTGGCCGCCGGTCTCGGCGATCAGCGGCACGATGGCTCCAGGGCGCCGGCTGAGGCTCTGGTTGACGGCGCGGGCGGTATCAACGGAGCCGGTGAAGGCTACGCCCCCGATGCGCTGGTCGGCCACCAGGCGGGCACCGACGGCTTCGCCCGGCCCCGGCAGCAGTTGCAGCACCCCGGCCGGCAGCCCGGCGCGCTCAATCAGGCTGAGCGCGAGCGCAGCGATCAGCGGCGTCTGCTCGGCCGGCTTGGCGATGACGGCGTTGCCGGCCGCCAGGGCGGCCGCGATCTGGCCCGTGAAGATGGCCAGCGGGAAGTTCCAGGGGCTGATGCAGAGGAATACCCCACGGCCCTGCAGTTCCAGCCGGTTATCCTCGCCGGTGGGGCCCGGCAAATCCCGCGGCACGAAGTCGCGGCGCGCCTGGGCGGCGTAGTAGCGGCAGAAATCGACGGCCTCGCGCACCTCGGCCAGGGCGTCGCCCAGCGTCTTGCCGGCTTCGCGCACGGCCAGCGCCATGAGTTCCGGAAGATGCGCCTCATAGGCCTCGGCGATGCCCTCGAGGATGGTGGCGCGGTGCTCCACCGGCGCCCTGGCCCAGGACGGCGCCGCCTGCCTGGCCCCTTCGAGCGCCGCTTCGACCTCGGCATCACCGGCTTCGACCACCGTGCCGACTTGGCGCCGGTGGTCGGCGGGATTCTTGACCGGCCGGGCCTCGCCGGCCGCGGCCTGGCCGCCGATCAGTGGGCCGGCCTGCCAGGGCCCGGTCAGGGCGGCCTGCAGGTCGCTGTCGAGCTGCGCCAGCACCAGGGGGTCGCTGAGATCGAGACCGCGCGAGTTCCGCCGCTCCTCGCCATAGAGCGCGGTGGGCAGCACGATGTGCGGATGGGGCCGTTCCTCGAGCCCCTCGAGGGCCGCGACGGGATCGCCGATGAGGTCATCGATCGGCGCCTCTTCGTCGACGATGCGGTTGACGAAGGAGGAATTGGCACCGTTCTCCAGCAGCCGGCGTACCAGGTAGGGCAAGAGCTCCTCGTGGCTGCCCACCGGGGCATAGACGCGGCAGCAGACGCCGTCGCCTTCCAGGGCGGCCCGGTAAAGCGCTTCCCCCATGCCGTGCAGGCGCTGGAATTCGTAATCCCGGCGATCGCCCGCCAAGGTGGTCACGGCGGCGATGGTGTGGGCGTTGTGGCTGGCGAACATGGCCCGGAAGGCCTCAGGCCGTTGCAGCACGTAACGGGCGCAGGCCAGGTAGGAAACATCGGTGGCCAGCTTGCGGCTGAACACCGGATAACCCTCGAGGCCGCGTTCCTGGGCGCGCTTGATTTCGGCATCCCAGTAGGCGCCCTTGACCAGGCGCACGGGCAGCGCCGTGCCGTGCAGGGTGGCCAGGTCGGCGAGCCAGGCAAAGAGCGGGAGCGCACGCTTGAGGTAACACTGTACGGCGATGCCGAAGCCGTCCCAGCCGGCCAGGGCGGGTGCTTGCAGCGCGGCCGCGAAAACGTCGAGCGTGAGGTCCAGGAGCTCGGCTTCCTCGGCATCGATGGTGATGCCGACATGGACGGCGCGGGCCTGGCTGGCCAGCGCTACCAGCTGCGGCACCAGTTCGTCGAGCACCCGGCGGCGCTGGGCGAAGGCGAAGCGGGGATGCAGGGCCGAGAGCTTGAGGGAAAGGCCGGGCCGGGCCAGCACGTCGTCACCGTCGGCTGTTATGGCCCCGACCACGTTGATGGCCTGGGTGCAGCGCTCGACATGGTGGGCGGCATCGGCGGCTGTCAGGGCGGCTTCGCCCAGCATGTCGAAGGAATAGCGTTCATAAGGTGCGGCTTCGTCGCCGGCCCGGGCTACGGCTTCCTCGATGCTGCGGCCAATGACGAACTGGCGGGCCATGATGCGCATGGCCTGGAGCATGGCCTGGCGGATCAGCGGCTCGCCGCTGCGTGAAATCAGGTGGCGGAAAAAGGCCCCTAAATCGTGCCCCTGTGCGGCCTCGAATTCGATCACCCGGCCGGTCAGCATCAGGCCCCAGGTGCCGGCGTTGACAAACAGCGAATCGCTCCGGCCCAGGTGGCTGAGCCAGTCGGCGCCGCCGAGCTTGTCGCGGATCAGGCGGTTGGCGGTAGCGGCATCGGGAATGCGCAGCAGCGCCTCGGCCAGGCACATCAGCACCACGCCTTCGTGGCTGGAAAGCCCGTACTCGTGCAGAAAGGCGTCCAGGCCGCCGCTGGCCCGACGTTCCTCGCGCACCGCCCGCACCAGGCGCCGGGCCAGGCTCTCGGTCCGACTCTGCTGCTCAGGCGACGGCCTAGCGGCCGCCAACAGGGCATCGAGGGTGGCGCTTTCGTCGGCCCGGTAGGCCGCCGTCACGGTCGTTCGCGAGTCGCTGTAGTCCGGTCCCTCGTCGGCAAAGATCATGTTCTAGATGTAGGCTCGTGCGAGCCTTCACTCAAGCTTTTGCGGGCTAGAGCATTTCAAGGTTGCGCCGTTACGCTTTAGGCGGCGACCGCCGCCCGCCGGTCGTCCGGCGCGCCCGCGCAGGCGCGGACCTTCAGGTCCGCTGCCGTGAGCGAAAAAAACCTAGAGTGGATCTCATCAAATGAGATCCACTCTAGAGCAGCCCAAGTTCCCGGAGGTTGTCGGCCAACTCCGGCGGCAGTTCGTGGCTCGGGTCGTTGCTGGCCAAGTCGGGCGGGGTGTCGGCGGCCTCGAGGTAGCGCCAACCCTGGTGCGGCCGTCGGGGCTGGGGTTCGGTGCGAATGTTTTGCGGACTGAGCACCAGTTCGCAACGCCGCACGCCGTCGGCGTCGACGATGCGCTCGATGCCGACGATGGGCTGGCGCACCCTGACGAAGCGCTTGATGATCCAATAGAGCGAGCCGCCAGCGAGGATCTCGGCGGCGCGGCGCGGGGTGTGGCGGGTGCGGTGCACCAGACGGGGCTCGCGGCCCTGGCGCCGGGCCTCGGCCAGGCGGGCCGCCTGGAGCCGTTCGAGCTCCGAGACGTGGTCGATGCCGACACACATTTTTAGCAGATTGAGTGCCATCGCCCCGAGCGCCGAACCCCGTCTTGCAAGCTGCCCATAGATACACCAGCAAGCGCCGGCGGCGCCACCCTGAAAACTTCTACTTAATCCGGGTCGACGAGCGCTAGAACACGGGGCGGCCCACCTGCTCGATGGCCTCGGGTTGCCATTCGTGGCGGCGTTCGCGTTTGGCCACCTCTTGGTGCCGGCGCCGGCGGTCCGGCCCCTTGAAGTCGCCCCTGCTGACAAAGGCGCGCGGCGCCGCCGTTATCGCCACGATGCGGCGGTAGAGCTGCATCGGTGTGAAGGGTTTGGCCAGCACCTCGGTGGCGCCGGCGTCGCGGGCCGCGGCGATATTTTCCGTCTCGGTATGGCCGGTGGTCATGATGACCGGCACCAGCGAGCGCTGGCGCAGTCTGAGCCGGCGCAGCTCGCGCACGAAGTCGAGCCCGTCCATGGGTGTCATGCAGAGGTCGCAGATGATCATGTGGACCGGTATGAGGCGCAGGATTTCCAGGGCCTCGGCGCCGTCCGCGGCCCGCTTGACGCGGCGCACGCCGAGCATGGTGACGAGCTTCTCCAGCAGGCGCAATTCGTCGGGATCGTCGTCGATGATCAGGAAGGTCAGGCGTTCGAGGTGGTGAAAGGCCATGGCGGTTTGTTTACACGATTTGGGTTGCCAAATCGTAAAACCGCTGCGCCGGCAGGATCAAAAGGGTCCCGTCTACCAGGCCCGCTCCTGGCCGTCATAGTTGAGGAAGCGCCCGCTTTGGCCCGGCCCCAGGCCGGCGATGGTGCGGCTGAGCGCGCTGACGCTTTGCTCCGGCGTCAGCGTCGCGCCAGCCCCGCCCATGTCGGTGCTGACCCAGCCCGGGTGCATGGCGACGCAGGTGATGGCGCGGTCCTTGAGTTCGAAAGCGAGGTCCCGAACCACCATGTTCAGGGCCGCCTTGGAAGTGCGGTAAATGACTTGGCCGCCGTAGGTCTCGCTTAGCGATCCCATGCCGCTGGAGATCGTCACGATGAGCTTTTGCTGGCCCGCCGCGACGGCGTCGGTGAAGGCCTCGGCCACCCGCATGGGTCCCAGCACGTTGATCTCCAGGCAGCGTTGCCAGGCCTGGTAGTCCATGGCGCCGAGGCGCGAGGCGCGGTCGCCGACGACGCCGGCATTGTTGAGCAAAAGATCCAGCGGCCGGTCGCCGTGGGCCGCTGCCGCGGCGGCCACGCTGGCGCCGTCGGCGACGTCGAGGGCCTGGATCTCAAAGCGATCCTGGTGCTCGGCCGCCAGCCGCCCGAGCGCGCCGGCCCGGGCCCCTTCGGCATCGCGGCAGGTGGCGAAAACCTGCCAGCCGGCGGCGGCGTATTGGCGGCAGAATTCAAGGCCGAGGCCGCGGTTGGCACCGGTAATCAGGACGCTGGGCATGGCCCGAGAGTAGCCCGGATGCCCAGCCGGCGGCAAATTGCCTGCTGCCGCGGGGCGGCCGGGCGCGCTAAGGTGGGGTTCGGAATTCGCCTCGGAGGGTTGCCATGCAGCTCGAAGGTTCCTGCCATTGCGGCGCCGTACGGTTTTCGCTGCTGACAAGGACGCCTTATCCCTACATGCGCTGCTATTGCTCGATCTGCCGCAAGACGGCGGGCGGTGGCGGCTATGCCATCAACCTGATGGGCCGGGCCGAGACGCTGGAGGTGGCGGGCGGGGCCGAGATCACGGTCTACCGGGTGCGGCGCGGACCGGGTTATGCCGATAAGGCGCGCAGTCCGGCGCGGCGCCATTTCTGCCGCCACTGCGGCAGCACGCTGTGGGCCTCGGATCCGCGCTGGCCCGAACTCGTGCATCCCTTTGCCTCGGCCATCGATTCGCCGCTGCCCCGGCCGCCGGCCCACGTCAACCTGATGCTCGACCACGCCGCCGGCTGGGTCGAACAGCCGGCCGGTGAGGGCGAAACCAACTATCCCGAATACCCCGAGCTCTCGATCGAGGAATGGCACCGCCGCCAGGGTCTGCTGCAGGACGAGTCGAAAAGCTGAGCGCCCGCCCCTATGGCTGGCCACAGTGCGCCAGCCCGGGGAGTTCGCCATGACGCTCAGCGCCAAGACCTGCCTGCCCTGCCGGGGGCGGCATAGCGTCGATCCCAATGTGTGGTTTTTTCTGCTTGGTCTTGGCGCAACGGGAGCGACCGCGACCCGCCGCCCCTGCGGCCCCCCCCGCGGAGGGAGCGGACCAAAGGTCCGCCGCCGGGAGCGATAAGAAACTAGAGCGGATCTCAGCTATGAGATCCGCTCGAGTACTACACGAAGTCGCTTACGAAGGCATTGCTCTGGCGTTCGGCGCCGAAGGTCGAGGCTGGGCCGTGGCCGGAGATGAAGGTGACGTCGTTGCCCAGCGGCCAGAGTTTTTCGCGGATCGAGCTGATCAGGGCGGCGTGGTCGCCGCCCGGCAGATCGGTGCGCCCGACCGAGCCGTTGAACAGCACGTCACCGACGAAGGCAAGTTCGGCCTGGGCGGCGAAATAGACCACGTGGCCCGGCGTATGGCCGGGGCAGTGCAACACATCCAGCTCGATCTCGCCCACCGTCACACGATCGCCGGCCTCGAGCCAGCGTTCGGGCTCGAAGGCGATGGCGCCGGCCAGGCCGAACTGGGCGCCCTGCTTGGATATGTTTTCGATGAGAAACCGGTCACTCTCATGCGGGCCCTCGATGGGCACGCCCAGCCGCTCGGCCAGCGCCGCGGCGCCGCCGGCGTGGTCGATGTGGCCGTGGGTGATGAGCAGGCGCTCGATCTCGATGCCGTGTTCCTGGGCCGCCGCGACGATCTGCTCGATGTCGCCGCCGGGGTCGATGGCGGCACCTTTGCCGGTTTGCTGGCACCACAGCAGCGAGCAATTCTGCTGGAACGGCGTGACAGGGACGACGACGACCTTCAGTTCAGGATCCATGGCGTTACTCCGGCAAGAGGTAGCGCCAGGACCGGCCCCAGCGGTTTTCCCCGATATTCTCCGGGGCATTCCCATAAGCCATGCCGCCGCCTACGGCAAGCCGAAGCGTTGCCTGATAGTTTTTTTGTCGCTCACGGCGGCTTGTTATCGCTCACGGCGGCGGCCCTTCGGCCCGCAGCCTGCGCGGGCGCGCCGCAGTAGCGGCGGGTCGCGGTCGCTCCCGTTGCACCAAGACCAAGAAGAAAAAAACACACTTGGTATTGGCACTAAGCCGCCCCCCGGCGGGGGGCGGAGGCCAAGGGCGCGGATGCGCCCGCCCGGTGAGGGTCCAAAAAACCTTCGCGGAGGCGCCCGCCCGGTGAGGGGCTACAAAAAGCCGCCTGTGGCGGCGCCCGCCCGGTGAGGGTCTACAAAAACTCGCTCACGGCAGCCTTCAGCCGGACGGACTGAGCCGGGCGATTTCGTCCTTGATCTTGAGTTTTTGCCGCTTGAGAGAAGCGATCGTCATCGAGTCGGGATTGGGACGTTGGGATTCCTGTTGGATTTCCGCCTCCAGGCTCCGATGTTTTTCCCTTAGCACCGTCAAGTGCGGCTCGACTTCCATGGCAGCAGCCCTCCGTGCCTTTTTTGCCGAGAGGCATATTAAATCACATGTGCTGTCCCCCGTCAGCGGTCAAGAGCGGCCAGCGTGAATTTCTGTTATGATGGGCATGGTCGGTGCAACACCCCGAACGAGCATGAGCAAGACGGATCAGGAAGAACTCAAACGGCGACTGGCCGAGTTGCGGACCGAACACCGTGACCTCGACGACGCCATCACGGCGCTGATCGCCACGGGCGGCTACAACCAAGTCCAGATCCAGCGCATGAAAAAGCGCAAGCTCTCGATCAAGGATCAGATCCTGCAGGCCGAAAGCGCTTTGCTGCCCGATATTATTGCTTAGCGGGTGTCCGGAATCGACCCTGACAAGCGCTATTCGGCTTCGCCGCTGTTCTGGCGGTTGTTGCGTTTTTGCGCGTACATGGCCTGGTCGGCGGCGGCCAGGGCGCGGTCGGGGTTGTCGCCGGGCTCGAACTGCGAGGCGCCGTAGGACACTTCGATGTAGATCTCCTGGTCCTGCCAGCTTAGCGGGGTGGTGCGGATATCGCTGACCAGGGCCTCGGCCTTTTCCATCGTCGTCGCGTCGTCGGCGTGGCTCAGGATGACATCGAACTCGTCGCCGCCCAGGCGTCCGACGACGTCGGTGTCGCGGATGTGGCGCATGACGATGTCCACCACGTGCATCAGGACGGCGTCGCCGGCGGCGTGGCCGTGGGTGTCGTTGATGTCCTTGAAGCTGTCGATATCGAAATAGACCACGCTGGCCGGCGTGCCGTAGCGTTCGGCCTGCGACATGGCGCGGCTGAGCTCGCGCACGAAAGCGCGGCGGTTGGCCGTCGGCGTCAGGGTATCCTGGTCGGCCAGGCGCTCGACCTCGGCCAAGCGGTCGCTGGTGCGTTGCAAATCGCGCCGCAGATTCTGCACCTCCTCCATCAGCGTCATCAGGGCCTGGCGCACGCGCGGCGTGAGCTCGACCTCGGGGATGCCCATGATGGTCATGGAATCGCTGATTTCGCGCGGCGCCGAGGTCTGGGCCGGGGCCGCCTCGACCTTGGCCGGGCGCGATTCCTCGACCCGCCGCACCGAAGGCGGCGACATGCGGGGTCCCGTGGGGCCGACTTTCATGGTGCGCTAGAGGCTGGCCGTGAGCTGGATCAGGGAAAGCGATTATAGCACAAGCTAGAAAATCGCAGCGCTCTTTGCAGTGCGCCTTGTCACAAACGGTCGGCTACCTATAATCGCCCTCTTTCGCCCCTTTCGACCTTGTGGAGAGCGCCATGAGCGACCCCAATCCCAGCGTCGGTATCGTCATGGGCAGTCAGTCCGACTGGGTCACCATGCGCCATGCCGCCGAGACCCTCGAGCGCCTCGGCATCGCCCACGAGAGCCGCATCATCTCGGCTCACCGCACGCCGGGAAGGCTCGACGATTATTGCGCCGATGCGCCGGCTCGCGGCCTCAAGGTGATCATCGCCGGTGCCGGCATGGCGGCGGCGCTGCCCGGCGTGATCGCCGCCAAGACGGCGCTGCCGGTGCTCGGCGTGCCCATGGAAAGCAAGCTCGACGGCCTCGACAGTTTGCTCTCGATGGTGCAGATGCCGGCCGGCATTCCCGTCGGCACCCTGGCCATCGGACGTGCCGGAGCCGTTAATGCCGCGCTTTTCGCCGCCGCCATCCTGGCGCTCGCGGATCCGGCCGTGGCCCAGGCGCTAGACGATTTCCGCGCCGAACAGGCAGCAGGGGTGCTGGAAGTTCCGCAGGACTAAAAGGACGACCTCCCTTTTATGGTGAGCGGGGCCCCAAGGCCCGCGGCGAAAAGATGTCGCCACAGCTATCGGGCGCCTTGCTTGCGACACAAGACAATGATAGGTAGTAAAGACAGCCCTGGCATTTTTCCGGCGTTTTGCTGGGCAGCCCCAACGGCCGGCCGCTTCCGTTGTCGGGGACATCGGCCGGCGGCATGCGATGCTTTCGGTTTTTCACGTTTCTGACCTGCCTGGTGTCTTGTGGTGCCAAAAATCGAGCATCGCGATCATGGTTTGAACGCAGTCATCGAAACGCTCCCGGAAACCGGCACGCAGGATGACGTGGGTGCGGCGATGGTCTTGCTGGTCTCGGTCTCGCATTAGCGCGTCACTCCGTTCAAGCAACTCCAGCAACCGAGTGAGTGTCGGACGGGCGATACCGATTTCCAGATAGAGGGCTTGCATGCCCAGTTTGTCCCCTCGCAACTCGGCACTGCGAACGCGGCATACGATTTCCCAAATCAGGCTCGCCTTTTGTCGAAATCGCGATTCCCCCCGGCACAAAAGCTCGTTGTCACCCAGTTCCTGAAAAACAAAATCCCGTCTTAGGTTGTTGATCGCGATCGAGCAGTCGACATATCCATGCAGATCCATTGGCGCTGGTTTTCCCTCACGATCATCCGCGCGGCGATCCGTCAGAGTTGACGGTGCCCGACCCCGTCCCGCCAAAGGATCGCCGCGACAATGATGTGGATCAAGATATCGTCATGCGCGAGCGTCATGAACAACAATTTGGTCCAGAGTTGGACAGATTTTCTAGTTTCAAGCGCTAGTCATCATGATCGATAATTGCGAATTAATTTAGTCCAAGATTGACTGCAACTATTGTTGATCGGCTTGCTAGGCGCAGTTATGCTCACACTTCACCGCTATCGGACGATCTTGCGGGGGGCAGAGACGGCGCCGATGCAGCAAGACTTCAGGACGGTTTTGCAACCGGCCTTTAGGCCGCTGGAAGCCCATCGACTCGTCCGGGCGGCGCTCCAGGAAACCCGGGATTTCCGCACTTTTCTCGGAAAGGTCGTCGAGGCAGAACATCAAGGCGTCGATGGCGCTGGCCATGCCTCGGGACAAGGCGCGGGCCGCTGCCGGGGGATCGAGGCCGGCCTCGGCGGTTGCGCTCTCCAGGGCCTTGGTGCTTCTGCCTTCGTCGGGAACCGGGTCGGCAGGACCGCCAGCAGCGCCTGGCGCGCCTTCTCAAGGTTGGGCGTCTCGGCCTTCGCCTTGCCGGTCATTTTCCTGGCCTCCGTCCTGAGCCTCGTCCCGCGCCGCCGCCACCACGTGGCGCCATTCGCTTTCGAATACCAGCTGCGAGAGATCGGGCATGCGCATGGGGTAGAGCACGCCGTCGAGATGGTCGCATTCGTGCTGCACGACGCGGGCGTGATAGCCCGTGGCGCCGCGCTCGACGAGGCTGCCGTCGGGCGCCAGGCCGCGGTAGCGGATGGCGCTGTGGCGCGGCACCAGGCCGCGCAGCCCGGGCACCGAGAGGCAGCCCTCCCAGCCCAGTTCCTGGTCCTCGCCGAGCGGCTCGATCTCGGGGTTGATGAGGATGGTGAGAGGCGCTGCCCCAGGGGCTTCTCCGTCCGCCTCCTCGGCGTCTTCTGTGCTGTCCTCCGCCGCGTCGTCCGGCGGTGGCGTAAAGATGACCAGACGTGCCGGCACGTGCACCTGGGGTGCCGCCAGGCCGATGCCGCCGGCATCCTCCAGGGTCTCGACCATGTCGGCGATGAAGCGGCCCAGCGCCGCGGCGTTGGGCTCGCTGGCGGGGTCTGCGACAGGCTCGGCGCGCTGCCTGAGAACCGGGTGGCCCATGCGGGCGATCTTGAGAATGGCCATGGGGGGAATATGGCGTTGCTGAAGTGGGGACACGTACCTTAACGCCTTTTCGGACGTTAAGGTACGTGTCCCCACTTCAGTAAACGATTTGGCTTTTCTCGCGCTATCGCCTATGTTAGACAGCATCGCCGCCGTCGCGGCAGCGACCCTGGCCGCACGCCCATTGGAGGAGATGAACCCTGGTATCCGTAGTCGTTCGCGATAACAACGTCGACCAGGCCTTGCGCGCGCTCAAGAAGAAGATGCAGCGCGAAGGTATCTTCCGCGAGATGAAGCTTCGTAATTATTACGAAAAGCCCTCCGAGAAGCGGGCCCGCGAAAAGGCCGAGGCCATCCGCCGCGCCCGCAAGCTGGCCCGCAAGAAAGCCCAGCGCGAGGCCGGCTAGGCGGCTTCCTGGCCGCTGCCAGAGCGGCCGATCGACCTTTCCTGAATGCTTTGCTGTCCGCCCTGCCGGGTCAGGCCAGGGCCTTGACGATGTTCTCGACCATCTTCTTGGCGTCGGAGAACAGCATCATGGTGTTTTCGGCGTAAAACAGCTCGTTGTCGATGCCGGCGTAGCCGGGCGCCAATGATCGCTTGACGAAGAGGCAGGTCTGGGCCCGGTCGACGTCGAGAATGGGCATGCCGGCGATCGGGCTCGAGGGATCGTGGGCCGCCGGGTTGGTGACGTCGTTGGCGCCGATCACGAAGGCCACGTCGGTCGAGGCGAAGTCGGAGTTGATCTCCTCCAACTCCTGGACGTCGTCGTAAGGCACGTTGGCCTCGGCCAGCAGCACGTTCATGTGCCCCGGCATGCGTCCGGCCACGGGATGCACGGCATAGCGCACGCGCACCCCCTCGGCGGCCAGGGCATCGGCCATCTCGCGCACCGCGTGCTGGGCCTGGGCCACCGCCATGCCGTAGCCGGGCACGATGATCACGGAGCCGGCGTTGCGCATGATGAAGGCGGCGTCGTCGGCGCTGCCCGGCTTGACCGGCTTGTCGCTGCGCGCCTTGTCGACCACGGCGTCGCCGCCGAAGCCGCCCAGGATGACGCTGAAGAACGAGCGGTTCATGGCCTTGCACATGATGTAGCTCAGAATCGCACCCGACGAGCCGACCAGGGCACCGGTGATGATCAGGGCCGAGTTCTGCAGCGTGAAGCCGATGCCGGCGGCGGCCCAGCCGGAATAGGAGTTCAGCATCGAGATCACCACCGGCATGTCGGCACCGCCGATCGGGATGATGATCAAAAAGCCGATCAGGAAGGCGACGCCCGTCAACAGCCAGAACACCTCGGGCGATTGGTTGCCGACGAAGTAGGCGATCAGGCCGATGATGGCGAGGCCGATGATGAGGTTGAGGATGTGCTGCCCGGGAAAGACCACCGGGTTGCCGGAAACCAGACCCTGCAGCTTGGCGAAGGCGACGATCGAGCCCGAGAAGGTAATGGCGCCGATGGCGCTGCCCAGCGTCATCTCGATCCGGCTGGCGGTAAAGATGTTGCCGGCCGCATCGGCGATGCCGTAGGCGCCGGGGTTGTGCATTGCCGCCCCCGCTACCAGCACTGCGGCCAGGCCGACCAGGCTGTGAAAGGCAGCCACCAGTTGCGGCATGGCCGACATCTCAATCTTCAGCGCCACCACAGTGCCGATGGCGCCGCCGATGACCACGGCGACAAGTATCCAGGCATACGAAACGACACTGGGATCGATCACCGTGATCAGCACTGCGATGATCATGCCGGTGATGCCGAAGATGTTGCCGCGCCGCGCCGTAACGGGCGAAGACAGCCCGCGCAGCGCCAAAATGAAGAGAACGGATGCGATCAGGTAGGCGACCGCCGTGATGTTTGCCGACATCTTGCGTCCCCCTTACTTGCGCTTGAACATGGCCAGCATGCGCTGGGTCACGATGAAGCCGCCGAAGATGTTCACGGCGGCCAATCCGATGGCGACGATGCCGAGGATGCGGGCGGCGCTCATTTCAGCCGGCCCGGCGGCGATCAGGGCGCCGACGATGATGACGCTGGAGATGGCGTTGGTCACCGACATCAGCGGCGTATGCAGTGCCGGCGTCACGCTCCACACCACGTAGTAGCCGACGAAAATGGCCAGTACGAAGATGGAGAGCTGGAAAACGAAGGGATCGATGGCAGCCATGGCTCAGTTTCCCTCCCCGGTCAGCGCCGGGTTGATGATGGCGCCGTCGCGGGTCAGCGCCGTGCCTTGGACGATCTCGTCCTCCCAGTCGATGGCGAGCTCTTTGCTCTCGTCGTCGATCAGGGTGGTGACGAAGTTCAGCAGGTTCTTGGCGTACAGCTGCGAGGCGTCGCCGGCGATGCGGCTGGGCCAGTTGTCATGCCCAACGATGCGCACGCCGCCGACCTCGACGACCTCGCCCAGCCGGGAGCCCTCGCAGTTGCCGCCCTGCTCGACGGCCAGGTCGACGACCACGGCGCCGGGCTTCATTTCGGCCACCATGTCGGCGCTGATGAGGATCGGCGCCTGGCGGCCCGGAATCAGCGCAGTGCAAATGACGATGTCCTGCTTTTTCAGGTGCTCGCGCACCAGCGCCGATTGTTTTTGCTTATAGGCGTCGGACATTTCCTTGGCGTAGCCGGCCGCCGTCTCAGCCTCGGCGAATTCCTCGTCCTCGACCGCGATGAATTTGGCGCCCAGGGATTCGACTTGTTCCTTGACCGCTGGGCGGACGTCGGTGGCCGTCACGATGGCGCCCAGCCGCCGTGCTGTGGCGATGGCCTGCAGTCCGGCCACGCCGGCCCCCATGACGAATGCGCGGGCCGGCGCGATGGTGCCGGCGGCGGTCATCATCATGGGCAGCGCTCGGGGATACTCGGCAGTAGCGTCGAGCACCGCCTTATAGCCCGCCAGGTTCGACTGTGAAGACAGCACGTCCATGTTCTGGGCCCGCGTGATGCGGGGCATGAACTCCATGGCGAAGGCGGTAACACCGGCATCGGCGTAGGCCTGCACCTGGTCGCGGTTGGCGTGTGGCGCCAGCGTGGCGATCAACAGCGCGCCCTTTTTCAGCTGGGCCAGCTCGTCGGGGCCGCCTTCGGCAGCCGTCAGCGGGCGCTGCACCTTGAAGACGATGTCGGCGTCGGTCACCGCGGCAGCGGCGTCGGCGGCGATGGTGGCGCCGGCATCGGCGAAAACCTGGTCGGGGATCTGCGCGCCCTCGCCGGCGCCTGCCTCGACGGACATCTGGGCACCCAGGCCGATTAGTTTCTTGACCGTGTCCGGCGTGGCCGCAACGCGTCTTTCGTGCGGCCGCCGTTCCTTGGGTATGGCGATTTTCATGTTCTCACCGGATTGAGTGTGTCGGGCTCGGAGCCGCCTGGGCGGTACCGGACCACAATCGGGAATTTGTCTTTTCATAGGCCCGCCCGGAGGGCTGGGCTGGTGGTGTTGGAGGCGCCCCGCCTAAAGCAGCGTCAGCGCCATCAGAATCAGAACCAGGGCAACGGCAGCGGTGCCGAAGACCGTAAAGCGGCGAAAGCCCTGCCAGGTTCCCTGGTGCTGCGAAATATCCATGTTTCCTTGGGCCATGAGCGGCACAAACTCCAATTCCAAAGATGGCGTCCGTATAGCCTACCTGTGCCTCGCAGGCAACGGGACAATACGTCGCAATAGGGTGATTTTGGGTGAATTCTCCCCAATTTTAGTTGAATATCGGCTAATTCGCGCCGCTATCCCGAATCCACTCCTTCCTTCGGCCCCCGGCCGCCGCCCGAAGGCGTCGAGATGACAATTATCTCGCCAGCCTGGACCTTGGTTTCGCTTGAGCTCGCCGGCCCACAGATGGTGCCGTCTCGGCCTTCGACCTGGGCCCGCAATCGTCGTTTCCCACCGCAACGGTTGAATGGCCGCGTAATCGCGGCCATGCTGGGGCCGGCGGAAAAACATGAGCATCTGGACAACTATCATCGGCAGTGCCGCCGGCTTCGCGCTTGGCGGGCCCATCGGCGCTCTGGTCGGCGGCCTGGCCGGGCACGCTTATGGCCGCATGCGCGGCGGCGAGGCCGACGCCGGGGCCCAGCGTCAAGTCGCCTTCACCATTGGCGTCATTGCGCTGGGTGCCAAGATGGCCAAGGCCGACGGCGTGGTGACGCGTGACGAGGTGGCGGCTTTCCGCGAGGTCTTTCATGTGCCGCCGGCCGAGGGCAAGAATGTCGCCCGGGTGTTCGACCAGGCCAAGAAGGACTCCCGCG